>JAJDFU010000131.1:0-3806 GCA_020528935.1 Saprospiraceae bacterium
TTTTTTTCGCTGCGCCCAATCCCCCCCGGCCCCTCCGGCCTCCCTCGTGTCGACAATTCCTGCCAGAACAGGGCGGCCGGTTGCCGGTTTGGTGGCCAGGGGTATAGTGTGTACATCGCAAAGACCCATCAACATGTTCCCGTCCGGCTCGTGGGCGTGCTTGCCGAGGGGATCCCGAAAAAAAATGACCAGGTCCACCTGCCCTTCGGCGAGGCGGCTGGCGATCTGGGCATCGCCCCCCAGCGGACCGCTGAGCATTTTGTCCACCTCCAGGCCGGCCCGCTCCATGTGGGTGCCGGTGGTGCCGGTGGCGAGGAGCCGGATATCCTTCTTGAGCAAAATATCCAGATGGTCCTTGATGAAGGCCACCATTTCCGCTTTGCGGCCGTCGTGTGCGATGATTGCGAGAGTCATTTTTGAACCGGGTTCGCTTACAGGTGTTCTCGAAAAGAATTGCAGGGCAGATTCTGCCCAACGCGCTTTGAATTTACTCATTCTAAACAAAAAACGTCAACTATGCGCAAGCTACCCCTACTGCTAACCCTGCTGAGCCTTGGCAGCCTGGGCCTCGTACAGGCACAGATCGAAACCCCTGCTCCCAGCCCCGCGGCTGAAGTGGAGCAGGTGGTCGGCCTCACCGAGATCGAGATCAACTACTCCCGCCCCGGCATAAAAGGCCGGACCATCTTCGCCAAGGACGGCCTGGTGCCCTTCGGGAAAATGTGGCGCACCGGCGCCAACGCCGCCACCCAGATCAGCTTCGACGACGATGTCGTATTGGGCGGAAAAAAAGTGGAAGAAGGCGAGTACGCCATCCTCACCAAGCCCATGCCCGAAAAATGGGAAATCATGCTGTATCCCTATGAGAGCGGGCGCTGGACCTCTTACATGGACCAGAAACCGGCTGTCGCCATCACGGCAGTGACCAAGTCCATGCCCATGCGCGTAGAGACCTTTACCATCGGTTTCAACAACATCGAAATGGAAAGCGCCACCCTGGACTTCATGTGGGAAAACACCCTGGTGAGCGTGCCTCTCGAGGTAGAGGTCAAGGAGCGCGTATTGGCCGATATCGAACGCGTAATGAGCGGCCCCAGCCAGGATGAATACTACGCTGCCGCCTCGTTCCTGCACGAAAGCGGCGAGGACCTGGAGCAGGCCCTGGAATACGTCCGCCTGGCCAATGAAACCGATCCCAAGTTCTGGCAGGTGCGCCGCGAAGCGCTGATCCTGGCCGATCTCGGCAAGTACACCGCCGCGATCGAAAAAGCCAAATTCTCCAAGGAGCTGGCTATGAAGGCCAACAATGACGACTACGTACGCATGAACGAAAAGTCCATCAAAGAGTGGATGGCAAAGAAGTAGCGGATGACGGACAGCCCATTCGTTGTCATGCAATGGGTTCCTACGGTTATACCGGTTCCGGGATAAAAAAGACCTGATTTGTTTATCCTAAAACCGGGACCTCGCCAGGGTTTCAAGGATAAAATGCCAACCGGAAAAAGGTCATTTTTTTCCTGAAATAGTAGTGTTTGTAAAGAAGCCGCCAGGGGCGAAAAGCCAAAGCCCTGGCGGCTTTCTCATTAAACGCCGGGGGCGGGAGCGCGTCCAACGGGCAAAACCCACCTATGCGCTTTCTCACTACCCTCTTCTTTTGGGCCTGTTTTTCCCTGTTTCTCTCTGCCCAGGCCCTCTATTTCCCGCCTCCTGACGGCTCCGGCTGGGAGACCCGTACACCGGTTGAAGCGGGCATGGACCCCGACTCGGTGGCCGCACTGACCCAATTTCTGGACGAAAAGAACTCCAAGGGTTTTCTCCTTCTTCAGGACGGCCGCATCGTGATCGAAGAATACTTCGACACCTTCACCCGGGATTCCATCTGGTACTGGGCTTCGGCCGGTAAAAGCCTGATGGGCATGCTCACCGGTCTGGCCCAGGAAGACGGCTACCTCAGCATCGAGGATCCGGCGGCCGACTACCTGGGCAGCGGCTGGACCTCCTGCCCGCCCGCCGAAGAGGAGGCCGTCCTGCTTCGCCACCAGCTCGCTATGAGCAGCGGCTTCGACGATAGCGTGGAGCCGCCCGGCTCTACCGACAATTGCTTCACCCCCGACTGCTTCCACTGCATGGTGGAGCCCGGTACGCGCTGGGCCTATCACAATTCGGTCTATCGCATTCTGCAGAACGCCCTGGAATCGGCTACCGGCATCAACAAGAACCAGTACACCCGCCAGCGACTCGGCGATCGCATCGGCATGGAGGGATTCTGGTTCAACTACGTCTTTTTCAGCCGGCCCCGCGACATGGCCCGCTTCGGCTTGCTGACCCTGGCTGAAGGGATCTGGAACGGCGATACCCTACTGCGCGATACGGCCTACTTCCGGGCCATGCTGGAGCCGTCTCAGCCCGCCAACCCCGCCTACGGTTACCTCTGGTGGCTCAACGGCAAGTCCTTTTACCAATTGCCCGGTTTCCAAATTGATATTCCCGGCCCTCTGGTGCCGGCCGCACCGGCAGATATGGTGGCCGCCCTCGGTCGCGACGACCAGAAGATCTATGTGGTACCCAGCCGGAATTTGGTGGTGGTGCGCATGGGCGAATCGGCCGGAGGCATCAACCCCACCGCTTCCTCCTTCGACAACCAGCTCTGGGAGCGCCTCAATGGCCTTTGGGTGACGACATCACTAGCCAAAAGCGCGGAAGCCCCGCTCGCCCTGCGGGTCTTTCCCAATCCCGCCAGCGATCACATCCGCCTGGAGTTGCCCGAGCCCGGAGGCACGATCGAGCTGTGGGACGGGCTGGGGCGACTGGTGAGGCAGCAGGCCGCAACAGCCGCAAACCCGAAGCTGGGCACGGCGGATCTGCCGCGGGGCTGGTATGTGCTGCGGTGGCGGAACGGGCGCAACACCCTCCAACAAAGGATTTTGCTTCGCTAGCGCCCCAGCGGAAATTCCATCGGATCGGGATAGCGGAAGGTATAGCCCAGCACGGCTTTGACGCGGGCATTGTCCACCGTTTTGCAGGCCGAAGCATCCCCGGCAGTAAAGGTGGGCGGCTCATAGCCGGCCATGCGGGCGCGCGCCGGATAGAAGTCGCGTTTGCGGGGGTGCTCGCCGGCCACCACATTGAGCGTATGGCCCCAGGCGTCCTGGCGGATCACTTCCTGCATTACGCCCAGGGCGTCTTCCAGATGCACGAAATTGACCGGGCAGTCGCCGCCGGACACCTCCGTGCGGCCGGCCAGGAAGCGGCCCGGCTCGCGGTCGGGGCCGGCCAGGCCGCCCAGCCGCAGGATGGTGCTGCGCCCGGCCGACCAGGTGCGCACAGCTTGCTCGGCCTCCCAGATTGCCCGGCCACGGGGCGTGGCGGGTTCCCGATCGGTGTCTTCATCCACCCGGCCCAGGCCGTCGGGATACACGCCCGTAGAGCTGGTAAACAGCACCCGCTCAACCCGGGTCTCGGCTGCACTGAGCAGGGCCCGGATCTGCCGCGGATAGCTGAGGGGCGCCTTGCGGGCGGGCGGCAGAGTGAGTACCAACACGCGGGCATCGAACAAGGCGGCCGCCCGGGCGATGGATTCCGGATCGCCGGCATCCAGCACGAAGGCCTGTATCCCCCACTGCTCCAGCAGGCGGACCTTCTCCGGGCGGGTAGTACTGCCCTTTACGACGTAGCCCCCTTCCAGGAGCTGCTGGGCCAGGGGCAGCCCCAGCCAGCCGCAACCGATGATGGAGATGGTCTTTTTCAAGGCGTTATCTTTTCCATTCAACTCCTTTTCCGGCCGGCTGGTTGGAAAAGTGGAATAA
>JAJDFU010000131.1:3906-6198 GCA_020528935.1 Saprospiraceae bacterium
TTCGCGGGCTCAGGATTCATCCAACCCACCTTACTCCACCACATACTCCAGGCTCCCTGCGTCGGGGCGTTGGGGATCGCGCGGGTTGCCGACGAGGTCGGTGGTGACTGGCGTGGGTTTGCCGGCTTCGATGGCCACGGAGAGCGTATCCAGGCGGTAGTCGTCTTCGTTGACATCGACGAACAGGGGATCCTGCGGGCTAAGCGGCGTACAGGGCATGCATTGGTTTTCGAAAAAATCGGCATAGAGGCCGTCCTGCTGCTCCAGCAACTCGTCTACCCGTACCAGGCAGTGGTCGAAGCGGATGTTGAACAGGCCGGGCTCCTCTCCCCTGCTGAGATCGAAGAGTTCGATCGCATCGCGGCGCGAGCCGCTGATGATGCTATTGGTAAAGGTGGCATTGAGCCGGTACACGCTGCGTTCATTGCACACCAGCGGGTCGTCGTAGCAGATAAAGTTGGTGAGCCCCAGGGCGCCGGCATTCACTCCGTAGCTGGCCAGGGTACAGTGGGTGAACGCGTAATCCCCGCCGTGGATGAGATTGACGGCCGTCGTTTCGTTGTTGTACAGCAAGACGTTCTCGGCAGTGATGCGGCTGTGGATGCCGATGATGCCGCTGCTGCTGGTATTGGCGATCCGGGTGTTGCGCAGGCTCAGCTCGGCGGAGGAGTCCACGTATACGCCGAATATGCTGTTCTTGATGGTGGCGTACTCGATGCGATTACCGGTACTGCCCGGGCCGAAGACGATGCCCAGCCATTGGCCGGACACCTCCTGGAAGGGTGCCTCCAGGCGGTCGCCCTGTATAACGACGGGCTCTTCCAGTGTGCCGCGCACGTGCAGGCGGCCCTGATTGATCGGATACAAAATGCCGTCGTTGAAGGTACCGAACAGCTCGTTGCGGGCGATGCCCCCGTGCACGTACACCTGGGTACCGGCCGGGATGGTGAGCAGGCAGCTGTCGATGAACACCTCCCCGTAGATGACGTAGGGCTTGGGGTCGTCCCAGACGATCTCCCCATCGCCGCAGGTGAGCACTACAGGTACGCCCTTGTTGAACCGGCTGGGGAAATAGTTGGCGTTCTGCCCCCAGGCTTCCAGGGTGACGCGCTGCTGCTCCTCTCCGTTCTGGAAGACGATGTGCTCGTTGATGACAAAGGGACTGACCGACAGCGGTTGATCGGGATCGATGGTGACTTCGACAAAAATGTAGATGCTGTCCTCGGCGAAGATGGTCACATCCTGCTGATCGTTGCCGGGAACGCCGTTGATATTCAGCCGAAAGAGGGAATTGCCCTCTTCTTCGAGGAAGATGCGCGACACTTTCACGGGGCGGTTCAGCGGATTGCGCACCGTAATAAATCGAGTGGCCGAGCCCAGCTCCGTAAAAACGGTGTCGAAGCGCAGGGTATCTGTCGAGAACTCCAGGGCAATGCCTTCTCCGGTGAGGAAGTCGTCGTTTCGGGTACAGGCTCCAGACCACAAGAGTGCCGATGCCGCCACGACCCAGGCCAATATCCAATGCGGTTGCGTCATTATCTGCTGTTGTACAATCCGGAAACGCGAAACCAAGCGGCCTGCGCGTGTCCGGGATTGGCAAAAATAGGATTTCGGGTGGATTTGGCCGCCGGGCCGGTGGCCGGTGGGGCGCCGCCATCGATCCCAACCCGCCCATCTGTCCGGCTTCGGCTCGCGCGCCGCAGGGCAGTGAAGCGGAATGCTCAGGGGGTTGCCCCCGGTTTCCGGACCAGCCTTTGGGCTCGATGCATTTCACAGGGGGCGGGGAGGCGGCTAAACGCCCGCCACAGCCCCAATCGTTCTTCGCCGGACGTTCGGACTGATGCGAAAACAGTAGCTTTGTCGCTTAAACAGCTGAACTGCCGACCGTTGAAACCAGTGCGCATCGCCGTGATCATACCGGCTTACAACGAAGAAAACGCTATCGGCCTGGTCTTGCGCGACATACCCGCGGAATGGGTAGACGAAGTGATCGTGTGCAACAACGCCAGCACGGACCGCACGGCAGCGGCTGCAGCGGAGCAAGGCGCTACCGGGCTGCGGGAAAACCGCAAGGGCTACGGTTCGGCCTGCCTGCGCGGCATCCGCTATCTTCGCGAGAAACCGGAGTCCGCGCAACCCGATATCGTCGTCTTCCTGGATGCCGACTACTCCGACCATCCCGAGCAGCTGCCCGAGCTGGTCCAGCCGATCCTGCCGGAGCATGCGGATTTGGTGATCAGACCGCGCCCCCTGGGGGAAATGGAACCCGACGCCCTGAAGCCCCAGCAACGC
>JAJDFU010000386.1 GCA_020528935.1 Saprospiraceae bacterium
AAAGCCAAGCTTTTTTACACGCAAACACCGCACGCTACCACAGGCGGTTTTTTGTTTGGGGATGAGGAAAAGCAGCCCCGCACAGGATGTACGAAATGAACTAGTGAGGGTAAAGCGAGGGGCTGCCTACTGAACTATCGAGTTAACCCGGATTATTCACGGGTTCCCGTGAATAATGACGATAAGTGGCTGAAAACAGACGCCTTTTCGGGCTTAATTCAGATAGATCAAACACTCGCAAAACGATCGGCGAACGGAAAGCGCTGCCTGGGGCTATTTTTTTTCGTAGCCGGCCACGATAATCTGCAATTCCCGGAGGTGTCTGGCCTTTTTGGGGCCCCGGCGCCGGATATTGGAGGGGGTGAAAAAGCGGTGTGCGTTCAGGAAATTGACTTGCAGCCGGTTCCAGGCTTCTTCCGTTTCCAGGATTTGGTACGATCGGAGCTCTTCAAAGAGGGTCTGCCCGATGCAGTAAAAGTCGTCCCGGCCCAGATAATCGAGGTCGGCATCGCAGAGGATCTGCTCCAGACAGTTTTGTGGTTGTTGCGGGATCTTGGTAGCCATGATCATGCCGCAAATGCGTTCTACCTCCTCGGGGCTGTAGCCGTAGCGGGGCAGGTGCTCGCGCACGATGGCGCAGCCGAGTTCCTCGTGTTTCTGGTTGCTCACCGTGAAGCCGGAATCGTGGAATAGCGCGGCGGTTTTGGCCAGGATCTCTTCGTAGGGCTTAACTTTTTCCAGATTGCACAAGACCTCAGTCGCATGCAGCACATCCAGGGTGTGGTGGATCCCGTGGTAGGTGAGGCTCTCGGAGAGTTCCCTGTCCAGTTTATCGAGTATGAAAGCTTTTGCTGCGTGGTAATCCATTCGGCTTAGCTGTAACCTTTCCTCATTTTAAGGAAAAAGCCTTGCATGCTGTTTGTTTCCATGCAATTTATTTTTCCGAAAACGAAGCGAAGGGCCGTCCTGGTATGCGAGGAGTGGACGACCTCCCGGCGCCCGAGAAGGGTGCCGGGAGGATCCGTTACTGCTGTTGGCCCCGGTCCAGCAACAGAACGACGGAGGCGAGGAAGGTGAGCCGTTCTTCGGGTTCGGTGATGGCAGCGATCTCCGCTTCGCTCTTGCCGGCATCTTCGGCATAGTGCTGCAACTCCGCCACGGGAACAGTCTGCCGGTAGGCCCAGCCGTCCACCACCACGCGCTCTCCGGCCAGGTCTTTCGGCATGAAGAACCCATAGTCCTTAAAGCGGACCATCACCTCTCCTTCGCCCCCGGGATCGGAGGCCAGGTTCATCCAGCAGCCTTTTTTCTGGCATACCTCGGTCACGCTGGCCGTTACCTTTATGCGCATCGAGTCGGCTTCGCTCATTTTCTCCTGCAGCTCGGTCAGGCTAATGGCGCCTTCGGCCGCTATGGTTTCGCCAAAGTGAATTTCCTCGGCTGCCGTCTGTACGGCTTCCGCCTGATCTTCGCCTTGTTGTTTTTCCGTATTGGATTGACAGCTCCAGGCAAAAACGGCCAGGCAGAAAAGAACGATGTGAATTCGAGACATGTGTTCGTTTTTTATGGTTCGAGAAAACCGTTCCGTAAAAGTACGGCTCAAAAGAAGATTTTTAAGCAATAAGGGCCCAAGATTGCGGGTTTTATTCAATAATCAAAAATGTCTGCTTTCCTTATGCCGGCACCTCTACGCATTGATCATGTTTGTTTCAGCGCTTCGCTGGGCGATTTCTAAACTACAACACGAGAACGATGCGATTACTCCTCCCCGGTATGCTGGCTCTGGTCTTCCCCGCGGTACTCTTTGCCCAGGAATGCCTGAGTGGAAATTGTTATGACGGCAAAGGCACCAAGGTCTTTCCATCCGGTGCCAAGTACATCGGCGAATTCCGCAAAGGACAACTTCACGGCGAAGGCACCCTGGTCTTTTCGGACGGCCGCCAGTACATCGGCAGCTGGCGCGACAACTACCGGCAGGGACAGGGGCGGCTGCGCTTCCCCAACGGCGACGAGTACGTGGGCGGGTTCCTCCAAAGCGATTTCCACGGGCAGGGCACCATGACCTATGCCAATGGCGACGTGTATGCCGGACAGTGGAAAACCGGTTTTCCCCACGGCAAAGGAGAGTTGACCTATGCCAACGGCGATCGCTACGCGGGCGAATTCGTGAACGGGCAGTGCCAGGGCTACGGCCGGATGCACTATTCCGACGGCTCGCGGTACGAAGGCGAGTGGGCCTACAATCAGCGCCACGGCAAGGGAAAGCTCATCTTCCCCGGGGGCGATGCCATCACCGGAGAATGGGCCGATGACGAATACCTGGCCAATTGGGGTAAAAATGCCTTTTCCGGGGATACCAGCTTCCTGCGCAATTGCAACCTTCAGGACTGCGGCAACGGACAGGGGCTTTATACCTACCAGGACGGCGCGAAATATATCGGAACCTTTCGCAGCAGCCGGCCCGAAGGGCAGGGCACGGTGTTCTACCCCAATGGCGATCGCTACGTGGGCAGCTGGAAGAACGACCTGCCGCACGGCCGGGGCGAAATGCACTACCATACCGGCCGCGTGCTGGGTGCCATATGGGACTTCGGGAGGCCCGTGCGGCCCCTTTACGAGCAGCGGACGGGCCGTTTGGCTGCAGCTTCCCGCAGCCTCACCGATCCCGAGGTACGCATCTGGGCCGTTATCGTGGGGGCGGCCCGCTACGCCCACATGCCCTCCCTGCGCTATACCGACGACGACGCGTACCAGATCTACGCTTTCCTCAAAAGTCCGGAAGGGGGAGCCATTCCCGACCGCCAGATCCGCTTGTATATCGACGAGCAAGCTACGCGCAAGAACATCCTCAACGGCATGCAAACCATCTTCCTGCAGGCTGACGAGAACGACGTGGTCATTTTTTATTTTTCCGGACACGGGCTGGAGGGCGCTTTCCTTCCCATCGACTTCGACGGTTACAACAATCGCATTTTCCATGCCGAGATCAAGGACATGCTCGCCAAGAGCAAAGCCAAGCACAAGCTCGTTCTTGCCGATGCCTGTCACTCGGGTAGTATTCTGGCCATGAAAAACGGCGTTGCTGTCCTGCTGGAGAAGTACTACAATGCCTTCAGGCGAGCCACCAACAGTACGGCCCTGCTGCTTTCCTCGCGGGGGGAGGAATACTCCATGGAGGATGGCGGCCTGCGCTCCGGGGTGTTCAGCCATTTCCTGATCAAGGGCCTGAAAGGCGAAGCCGATACGGACCGCAACCAGATCGTCACCATTACCGAGCTCTTCAACTACGTGCACAACCATGTGCGCCGCTATACCGGCAACGTACAGACCCCCACGCTGGTGGGGCAATACGATCTGGCCATGCCCGTAGCGGTGGTGCGCTGATGGCCATTCCGTTTCGATAGTTAAAAACGCAAGGCGACTCATGAGAAGTTGGTGTTTTGCAATCCTGCTGAGCCTTGGCCTGGGCCCGCTGCACGGTCAGGCCTACTTCTGCATTCTGGGGGATTGCCAGAACGGCACGGGGCTGTATCGCTACAGCGACGGCAGCATTTACATCGGGCAATTCAGTCGCGGGGCTCGCGAGGGCACGGGCCAGTGCGTGTACCCCGACGGAAGCAAGTACGTGGGCGAATGGCAAAGCGACCGTCCTCACGGCCGGGGCGTTTGGTTTGCCGCAGGCGATCAGCTCCAGGCCAACCGCTGGACCTGGGGCCGGCCGGCCCAGGCCCTGGCCGTGGACTCTTTAGCACTGAACCTGCAGCCGCTGTACATGGCGGGGCATACCGTCTGCTTGTCCGGCAACTGCCGGGAGGGCGAAGGGGTGCTCCTGCGGCGCGACGGCCTGCTCTATTCGGGGGCTTTTCGCAAGGGGCAGATGCAGGGGCACGGCCGGGCCGAATACCCCAACGGCGGGCGGTACCGGGGTGAATGGGAGGCCGGCCAACGCCACGGCACGGGTTTTTTTATCGCCCTGGACGGCGGCCGGGCCAAGGGCTGCTGGGAAGCGGACCGCCTGCTGGACAAGCCTTGCCCGGTCGTGGAGCCGCTGCCCGAACTGGCGGACAAGCCCTTTGTACTGCCGGTGGCCGGCTGCATTAAAGGCGATTGTACCGATGGGCGGGGCACCTATCTGTATCAGGACGGCGCCCGCTATTCCGGTCAATTTCAGGAAGGTAAGCCCCATGGTCAGGGCGAACGGATCGGGCCCGGTGGCGAGCGCTATGTGGGCGCATTCAAGCAGGGAGCTTACGATGGCTACGGCACCCTGTTTCGCGCCAACGGACGCATGGAAGAAGGCTGGTGGAAAGCCGGTGAGCTCGTCCGCTCGGATACGCGGCCCCTGGAGGGGCTGTACGATCCGGCTGTTTCGGCTGCTCCGCCGCCCGGAAAAATCCGGCTTTGGGCGATCGTCATTGGCGTGGCGGCCTACGATCACATGCCCTCCCTGCGCTATACCGACGACGATGCCTATCGGCTCTTTGCCTTCCTCAAAAGTCCGCAGGGCGGGGCCCTGGATGACGAGCACCTCCAACTGTTGGTAGACGAACAGGCTACCCGCGCCGGAATCCTCGAAACCCTGCGCGCCACCTTTGCTCGCACCGGGCCGCACGACCTGCTTCTGCTCTATTTCTCCGGCCACGGTCTGCCCGGGGCTTTCCTGCCGTTCGATTATGACGGTCGCCCGGAAAAGCGGGTGCTGCACAGCGAGATCAATGCCCTGCTGAAGGACTGCCCGGCCCGGTACAAACTGTGCATTGCCGATGCCTGCCATTCCGGAAGCCTGTTCAACGCCAAAGGCGCCACGGATCCCGATGCGCTGTGGGACGCCTTTTACGAAAAGCTGGCTTCCGCAGATGCCGGCACTGCGCTGGTGCTGTCCTCCAAAGCCAACGAGACTTCCCTGGAAGCCGAAGGACTTCGCCAGGGCGTGTTCAGTCATTACCTCATTCGCGGGCTGAAGGGCGAGGCCGACGAGAACGGCGATCGCCTGATCAACCTGCGCGAGCTCTTTGCCTACGTGCACGACCAGGTGCGGCAATACACCCATCGGCGGCAATCGCCCGTGATTCGCGGGCAGTACGATCCCGAAATGGTGATCGCCGTATGCCCGAAATAATGCGTGCGGATTCCAAAAGAAGTGCTATCTTTGCCCGCCGAAAATCAATTATTCAATAGTGTCTGACTCCATGAAAAACTACGAAACCACGTTCATTGTGGACCCCGTGCTGTCCGGGGAAGAGATCAAAGCGACGGCTCAGACCTATGTCGATCACCTCACTTCCGAGGGGTGTGAAATCGTCCATGTGGATGAAATGGGCTTGCGTCAGCTGGCCTATCCGATCAATAAGCGCACCTCCGGGGTGTACTATTGCGTGGAATTCGCCGCCAATGCCGGTGATATAGTCGACAGGGTAGAGCTGGCTTTGCGCCGCGACGAGCGCATCATGCGCTTCCTTACGGTCACGCTGGACAAGTACGGCGTGAAGTACAACGAAGACAAGCGCAAGGGCCTGATCGGAAAGGTCAAAAGCAAGAAAAAGGCCGATAAGGACAACAAACGCGATGATCGCCGCTCTTCCAAATCCGGTGGGAAAAAGGATGCGCCCAAGCGCAAAGAAGCCCCGAAAGCTGCGGCTCCTGCCCCAAAAGAAGAGGAGGAGTAAATCCCATCATTCATCAAAAACAGCACTGAGCCATGCCATCCAGAGACGATATCAAATTTCTCAGCAACCCGAAGATCGGTCAGAAGCGCAAGAAATACTGCCGCTTTCGCAAATACGGGATCAAGTACATCGATTACAAAGACCCGGATTTTCTGATGCAGTTTGTGAATGAGCAGGGTAAGATCCTGCCGCGCCGCATCACGGGCAACTCTCAGAAATACCAGCGCAAGGTATCCACCGCCATCAAGCGGGCCCGCCATCTGGCCATGTTGCCCTACGTAACCGATTTGCTCAAGTAAACCCGCATGTTTGGCTGCCCCCGGGGCACCCCCCGGGGCATAAAGATTATGCCTTATGGAAATCATTCTGCTCAAGGACGTAGATAAACTTGGCGACAAGCACGAGGTACTGACCGTGAAGGACGGCTTCGGCCGCAATTACCTCATCCCCCAGGGGCTGGCCATCATTGCCAAGAACGCCAATATGGCCAAGCCGGAGGCAATTAAGCGGCAGGAAGCAGAAGCACTGGG
>JAJDFU010000206.1 GCA_020528935.1 Saprospiraceae bacterium
TAGGCACCGAGTTCGGCGGCCGCCGGCAGCAGTGGCGTCTGGGTGGGCGCAATAAGGAGCAGAAATGCGTACATCAGGGTGGACAGGCCTGGGATTTTGGAAGAAGATAGGGGAAATCCGCCGATATGCCAAGGCCTTACACGTCCTTGAACAACTCGCCGTAGAAATACAGAAAAAAGATCAGCAGCAGGAATCCCTCCCAGCGGGTGATCTTTTTGTTGTTGGACATGATGGCGAACAGCAGGGTCATCGCCAGCATGAGCGGCAGGTAAAAGGAGAGGATCTTTTCCGGAATGACGAGGTCGCCAAACAAGGCCGGTATGCCGACCACCACATAGGTGTTGAAGATATTGGACCCCAGCACATTACCTACCGCAATGGAGGCCTTTCCCTTGCGGGCTGCGCTCAGGCTCACGATCACCTCGGGCAGGGAAGTACCCAGGGCTACGGCCGACAGCGCGATGATATCCGAGGATACGCCGGCGATCTGAGAGAGCTGCTCGATGGCCGTGATGGTATACCGGGCACCCAGCCAGACCAGCGCGCCGCCCACCACCAGCATCAGATAAGCGCGCCAGCCGGCCTGTACGCGCTCTACCTCCTGATCCGAGGCTTCCCCTTTGATGGAATAGGCCAGAAAAACGACGATACCGAGCAGGAGGAGCACGGCTTCGAAGCGACTCACCTCCAGGTCCAAAATGACAAAAACGAGCAGAAAGGCCGACCCCCAGAGATAGGGCATATCGATGTGCCAAATGTTGTATTCCAGCGTGATGACCCGGCTCACAATGGCGCTCAACCCCAGTACCAGCGTGATATTGGTGATGTTGGAGCCGATGACGGTACTGATCACGATCTCGCTCTGCCCCTGTAGTACGGCCGCCGTAGCCGTCGCCAGCTCCGGCAGGGAGGTACCGAAGGCCACGATGGTAATGCCGATGATCAGCGGCGAAAGCCCCAGCGACAGGCCGATCTCCTCGGCTGCATCCACAAACCAGTCCGAGGCGCGCAGCAACACCGCCAGGCTGATGACGAACAGTCCGATGTACAGGAATACTTCCATAAAAAAAGAACCCGGCAAGCTCGGCCGCCAGGCTACACAAATGTAGCGTTTTTTCGCTGTTGGTCCGCCAGCCGGGCCCCGTACAGAAATGGCCTGTTTTTTACAGCTCCGCGCACCTTTCCGGCCAGGCAGGCCGGTATTACATCGAAATCCGCTTTCATTGCAGAAGGGGGTTTAACCCGGAAAATTTACCGAACTGTCAATCTTTGGGCTATCCCATTGCAAAATTTTGAAAATCAAACCCTTACGAATGAGCCGGCCCCATTCTTACGGCAACTATACAGCTCCCGTTTGGGCACACAAAATGTTGCAGTGGTCCGGGTCTTAGATGCTGACAAGCATAGCTTTGTCCGTATTACCCTGACGATCCTTCGGATGTCAGCATTGAAAGCCCTGACATAAGTGGTTGAGCATAAGCATGTGTACAGCCATTTATCGTCATGATTCCCGGTAGCGTGAATAATCCGGGTTAAACCCTCTGTCCGGCCGGAGGTCTCCTATCGGGGAGGGAGGGAATTTTTGTACTTTTGATTTCCCGTTTTCGGGCGCAGAAGCAAGGCATCGGCTATGGCACTGGATCAGGTGGATGTAGATCAAATCGAGGAAAGCGGGGTCAAGGAAATGACCTTCTTTGACCATCTGGAAGAACTGCGCATGCACATCTTGCGCGCCCTGCTGGGCATAGTGGTTGCCGCAGTCCTGCTCTTTGTATTCCAGAAGTGGTTCTTTGCCTATATCATCTTCGGCCCCACCCATGCCGATTTCATCTCCTACCGGGCCATTTGCGACCTGTCCAACTGGGCAGGCCTGGGCGATCGCATGTGCTTTTCCCCTCCGGAGTTTCGCAAACAGGCCATCGGTTTCGGCGAGGCCTTCATCACCAGCATCAAGGTGTCTATCATTGGCGGTATCATCGCGGCCTTCCCCTACGTGTTCTGGGAAATCTGGAGCTTCATCCGGCCCGGACTGTATCCCGAGGAGCGCCGATACACCCGCGGCGTGGTATTCATCTGTTCCTTTTTGTTCTTTCTGGGCGTGTTGTTCGGCTATTTCATTATTGCCCCCTTTGCCGTCAACTTTCTGGCCGGCTATACCATACCGGGAGTCGAGAATTCGCCCACCCTCAACTCCTTCATCAACTACATGATCATGTTCACCGCTCCGGCCGGGCTGATCTTCGAGCTGCCCGTTCTGGTGTTTTTTCTCACCAAGATCGGACTGCTCAGTTCGGACACCATGCGCACCTATCGCCGGCACAGCATCATCGTGATCCTGCTGCTTTCGGCCATCATCACCCCGCCGGATGTGATCACGCAGTTTCTCATCGCCATTCCGCTGTCCGTATTGTACGAGATCAGCATATGGATCGCCAAGCGGGTGGAGCGCAAGGAAGCGGAAGAATCCCTAACCTAAGTAGCATTGCGTATGTCCACCTTTCGCGTGTCGTCGAATGCGACCCTCTTTCTGGCCATTTTTGTGCCGGTCTTCTGGCTGGTCTTCTTTGGTTCGCTCACGGCCGCCATCTTTCTCTATGAAGGCTCTTTCTTCGCCGGTTTGCCGATCCGGCAATTGCGCTGGGGTGCTGGCCTGTTCTACGGCAGCGGCGTACTGCTGCTGCTTTTTACCCTCATGCGGCTCAAGCGAGTGGAACTGGACCGCGACTTCGTATACGTCACCAACTACTTCAAGACCTACCGCTATCCCTACCACAACGTGGAGAAGATCGAGACCAGCGACTTCCTCTTCCTCGGCTTTGGGGTGATCCACCTGCGGGATAAAGGAAGCTTCGGACGGCGCATTCCCTTCGTGCGCAGCCAGAAGCTGTACGAGTTGTTCATGGATGAGCACCCGGACATCCGGGCCCGGGTGAGTCCCTAGCGGGGCAACAGCTGGATCACCGGGCAGATCATTTCTTCCAGGCTTATCCCCCCGTGCTGGAAGGTATCTTTGTATTGGTGCAGATACTTGCCGTAGTTGTTGGGGTACAGGAAGTAGATGTCTTCCTTGGCAAAAATGAAGGAGGAACTTACATTGGCCCGGGGCAAAAGCACCTCTTCGGGATTGCGGTAGGCCAGCACGTCGTTCGATTCATAGCGCAGGTTGCGCCCCATTTTGTAGCGCAGGTTGGTGGTCGTTTCGCGATCGCCCACCACCTTGGAAGGGGTATTGACGCGTATCGTACCGTGGTCGGTCGTGAGCACGATACGCACCTCTCGCTCGGCCAGGTTGCGCAGCAATTCCCGCAGGGAAGAGTTCTCGAACCAGCTGCGGGTGAGCGAGCGATATGCGCGGTCGTCGCGGGAAAGCTCCTTGAACATATCGCTTTCGTTGCGCAGGTGTGAGAGAATATCCAGCAGGTTGTACACGATGACGGTGAGGTCGTTGTTGAGGTAGTTCAGCGCATTGGCGGGCAGCTGGCCGGACTGCGAGGAATTCGTCACTTTCACGTACTCAAAGCGCACTTCCTTGCGCACCAGGCGCCGCAGCTGTTCTTCCAGGAGCTCGGCCTCGAACTGATTCTTGCTGCCGTCCTCGAAATCGTGCCGCCACCACTTGGGGTACTTCTTCTGGATCTCCTGCGGCATGAGGCCGGCAAAAATGGCATTGCGACTGTACTGCGTGGTGGTGGGCAGAATGGAATAGAAGAAATCCTCCTCCTCCACGCGGAAGTGCTCGCTCACCAGGGGCTCGATGACCCGCCATTGATCGTATCGCATATTGTCCAGGAGCAGCAGGACCACCGGTTCCTCTCTGGCCAGCAAGGGCAGCAACTTGGTGCGCAACAGGTTGGGCGACAGCAGGGGGGCTTCCGCTTCCGCTTGCACCCAGCTTTTGTAGTGGCGGCTGATGAATTTGAAAAAGGCGGCATTGGCCTCCTGCTTCTGATTGGTGAGCATATCGGACACCATCTCCAGCTCGCCGTGCTGATCGAACTCCAGCTCCCAACTCAGGATGCGCCGGTACACGTCCACCCATTCGCGAAAGTCGAGCCCCTCGCTCAGCTGCATGCTGATGTTGCGATAGTCCTGCAGGTAGCGCGAGCGGATGCCTTCTTCTTCGATCCGGTTGCGCTCCAGGATCTTCTTCAGCGTGAGCAGGATCTGGTTGGGCTTGACCGGCTTGATGAGGTAGTCGGCGATCTTGGAAGCCAGTGCCTGTTCCATGATGCCTTCTTCCTCGTTTTTAGTGATCATCACCACCGGCAAGAGGGGGGCGCTTTCCTTGATCGACTCCAGGGTTTCGATGCCGGTGATGCCCGGCATGGATTCGTCCAGAAAAACGACGTCAATGGCCCGGTCCGAACGACATTCCTCGATGGCGTCGTGGCCGTTGGTGACCGTTACCACTTCGTACCCTTTCTTTTCGAGGAAGAGGAGGTGGGGCTTGAGCAGGTCAATCTCGTCGTCGGCCCAGAGTATTTTTACGGTATCTGCCATAGGATGGGATCTGCGGTTTTTTTCGGAAAGGATATATTTTTTTCAATCTTAGCTTTCTAAAAAACAGCTGAGGTGGGTATTGGGTTGTATTGCTGTAAATGAGCCGCTTCGTTTAGGCGGTTCCCGGGAAAACGGTTTGGCGCAGAATAGTTCTGCGCCCCCGGCCTGAGCGGTCAAATGACGCCGGCCCACAGCGCGCACATGCAGCACAAAAAAATATTTAACGATCCGGTGTACGGTTTCGTATCCGTACCGTACGGGATACTCTTCGACCTGCTGGAGCACCCCTACTTTCAGCGCCTTCGCCGCATCAAGCAGGTCAGCATGACGCATTACGTATATCCCGGAGCACTGCACACGCGCTTTCATCATGCCCTGGGTGCTTTCCATCTGATGACGCAGGCCCTGGAGGTGCTCGGCAGCAAAGGCGTGGATATCAGTCCCGAGGAGCGGGAGGCCGCATGCATCGGCATTTTGTTGCACGACATCGGCCACGGTCCATTTTCGCACACCCTGGAGAACACCCTCATCCGGGTGCCGCACGAACAACTGTCCCTGCTTTTCATGCAGCAGCTCAACGAACAGTTCCACGGCGCCCTGGACCTGGCCATACAGATCTTCCAGAACACCTACGGCAAGCACTTCCTGCATCAGCTCATCTCCGGCCAGCTGGATATGGACCGCATGGACTACCTCAGCCGGGACAGCTTCTATACCGGCGTATACGAGGGGGTGATCAGCTACGACCGCATCATCAAAATGCTGGCAGTGCACGAGGGCGAACTGGTGGTGGAGGAAAAGGGCATTTATTCCCTGGAAAAGTTTCTCATTGCGAGGCGGCTCATGTACTGGCAGGTCTACCTGCACAAGACGGTGCTCTCCGCCGAGCAAATGTTGATCCGGGCGATGGCGCGTGCCAAGGAGCTGGTGCAGCAGGGCGCCGCGGTCCCCGCCTCTTCCGGCTTGCAGTTCTTCCTGGAAAATCAGCCGCAGGCAGCCGATTTCCACCAGCACCGGGAAGAGATGCTGGAGCAATTCTCCCGCCTGGACGATTTCGACATTATCGCCGCCCTGAAAGAATGGGTGCATCACCCCGATGCCCTGCTGGCCTTTTTTTCCCGCGGGCTGGTTCACCGCAGGCTGTTCAAGCTGGAGCTGCGCAACCAGCCCTTCGAGCCCGAATACGTAGAAGCGATCCGGCAGCGCGTGCGCCAACAACTTCCCTTCGAAGACGAACATCTTCCCTACCTGGTGTACCAGGGCGAAGAGACCAATTCCACCTACAACACCTCCAAGGAGGAGATCGTCATCCTGTACAAAAACGGAGCCGTGGCGCCGCTTTCCCTCAATACCGACCACGACGTGCAGCCCCGGCTGGTCACCAAATACTATCTGTCCTATCCCAAGGAAGTAGCCACTGCGTATCGCCAGCGGGCCGTGAGCCACTGAGGATCGGGTGCAGGCGACGGGCCGGCCGGAACGGCAAATTGTGCTGATATGATTACCAAACAACGCAACATTACCCTCGAGGGCGCCGGCGGACGCCCCTTTTTACTGGACGTCTACCCGGCGGCGCCGGCCCGGGGCACTCTGGTCTTTGCCCATGGGTTTAAAGGCTTCAAGGATTGGGGCCACTGGCATGTGCTGGGCGAGGCCTTTGCCCGGGCGGGCTATACCTTCGTGGCCTTCAATTTTTCCCACAACGGCACGACCCCGGAGACACCTGCCGGCTTCGCCGACCTGGAAGCCTTCGGACAAAACAACTACAGCAAAGAGCTCTACGACCTGCAACGGGTAGTGGACTGGCTGCGGCAGGCACCTCTGCCCGTGCCCGCCGATGCCCTGGCTCTGCACAACCTGTGGCTGATCGGCCACAGCCGCGGAGGCCCCATTGCCCTGCTGACGGCTGCCGGCGACGCGCAGGTCGCCGGCCTGATCACCTGGGCCTCAGTGAGCAGCCTGGCCTATGCCTGGCCGGATGAGGACTTTCTGCGCCAATGGCGGGAGAAGGGCCGGTACACCGTCATCAATGGCCGCACCGGCCAGGAAATGCCCTTGTACTACCAGCTCTACGAGGACTTTCGGGCCAGGCAAGCCGAGCTTGACGTGCAGCAGGCTGCCCGCAAACTGGACAAACCCTGCCTCATACAGCACGGCACCGAAGACCCGGCCGTACCCCCTCTGGCCGCGAGGCAGCTCCACAACTGGATTTCCGCATCGGAATTGCACCTCATCGAGGGTGCCGATCACGTGTTTGGCGGGCGCCATCCCTGGGAGTCCGCCGATTTGCCGGATCCCTCGAAGGAGTTGCTGAAAAAAGCGGTGGCGTTTCTGGAAGAAAGGGGGATAGGCCAATAGAACCATTGTTGACACAACGACCCTATTGACCCATTGCATCTGCTGTGCTGTGCGCACAGCCGTCCGCAATACGAGGAAGAGCTACCGAAGCGATTCAAATGGAAAGTTGGGAAACGGGGTTAAACAGGGTATGAACACGGGCACTTTTTCACTCTTCACCTGTTAAGAGTGCCCAAGCCCATAAATTCCACAAGCGCGCATGTTATTTTTTTGAAAAACCCATTGGATCGCACCTCCGGGCCGGCGGCAGCGGCCGGGCCGGTATCTGTTTCCAGGCAGAATTGCCTACATTTAACCGCTAAACGCCTGCATCCTTGCTTTCCCTGTTTCGAACCAACCAGTTTCTGGCCAGCGTGCTGTTTCTGCCATACCTGCTGCTGCTGCGGGTGTCCACCTGGTTCTTTCCGCTGCCCGGTTCGGTACACGATGCGGGCAGCGGCCTGGCCTTCCGGTGGCTCCTCGATCTCACCGGCCGCTCCGGCTGGTTGCCCCTGCTGGTCAGTGGCCTCTTGCTATTCGCCACGGCGGCCTGGCTCACCGCCTTCGTCATTCAAAGCCGCCTGAGCCGGGAGGTCACCTTGTTTCCAGGGGTTTTCCTCATCTTGTTTTGCAGCCTCTTTCCCGAATGCCTGATGCTCTCCCCCCTGCACGTGAGCAATTTGTTACTGCTGGCGGCGCTTTCCCAGCTCAGCGCCACCTACAAGCGCTATGCCATAGCCGGCCGTTTGTTCAATGTGGGTTTCTGGATCGCTGCGGCCAGCCTTTTTGTTCCGGTCTACGCCTTTTTCCTCTTTTTTGCCTTTGCAGGCCTTAGCGTACTTCGGGCTTATGCCTTCCGCGAACAACTCATGCTGCTGGTCGGCTTTTTCGCGCCCTACTGGCTGCTCTTTGCCGCCTTGTTCTGGCTGGACCAGGCCCATCTCCTGCTCCAGCACTTTCAGTCGGGCTATTCCTTTTTGGATCTCTCGGGCCTGGTCCTTCAGCCCTGGATACCCAAATTGCTGTTGGTAGGCCTGCTCTTGCTGATCGTCTTGTTCAGCCTGCGGCAGTACGTCTCGAAGACCTCCATCAAGGTGCAGAAGACCATATACCTGTTCTTCTGGCTGCTTTTCACGGCCGGCCTGGCGGTTCCCTTTCAAAGCCAGCTGGGGCTGGCGCACGTACAGCTGATAGCCATCCCGGCAGGCGCACTGCTGGCCCTCAATTTCAATCAGCTCAGTACGAGCTGGAGCGAACTGCTGCATTTGCTGCTCTTGCTGTGCGCGGCCTATTTTCAGCTGGCCGACAGCCTGAGCGTATAAGGCCGCTGCGGCCTGTATTTTTCGCTATTTTTGCGCAAAAGCAAAAGGCATGAAGTTTGGCGTAGTCGTCTTTCCGGGCTCTAATTGCGATGACGATATGGTGCACGTGCTGGGCACCGTGATGGGGCAGCCGGTGCAAAAGCTCTGGCACAAGGACACGACCCTGCCCGACTTCGGGCCGGGCGATTGCATCGTCCTCCCGGGCGGATTTTCCTATGGCGACTACTTGCGTTCGGGAGCCATCGCCCGCTTCTCCCCCATCATGGAATCCGTGGTGGCTTTTGCGGAGCAGGGCGGCCTGGTGTGGGGCATCTGCAATGGCTTTCAGGTGTTGTGCGAGGCCGGCTTGCTGCCCGGCGTACTGCTGCGCAATACCAACCAGCGCTTCACCTGCAAAAACGCATACCTGCGCACGGCCACTACCCGCAGCCCGATCACGCGTCGGCTAAAGCCCGGGGAGGTGCTGCGCATTCCCATCGCCCACGCCGACGGTCGCTATTATGCCGATGAGGCTACCCTGGAAGCCCTTCAGGCCAACGACCAGATCCTCTTCCAGTACTGCGATGCCGAAGGCCGGCTGAGCGAGGCGGCCAACCCCAACGGCAGCCTGCTGCACATCGCCGGCATCTGCAACACCCGCCGCAACGTCATGGGTATGATGCCTCATCCCGAACGCGCCGCCGAGGCCGAGCTGGGGAATACCGACGGCCGCGGCCTGTTTGAATCCCTGCTCGAAGCAGCCCCCTTGCCGGCCGGCTAGATTGTTAATCTTGCGTTATCCCGGCCGGGGGTATGCTATTATCGCCTGCAGCCCGTTATTTTTGTGCCTGTTCTTTAAATCACAACGGCATGCGCGCGAGCTTCACCATCCTAGGCATCCTGCTTTGCAGCCGGGTGCTGCTTCCCGCTCAGGCATTGGCAGAGGAACCCGTCAAATGGTCGTTCGAGGCCCGGCAGGTAGCCGAAGGCGAATACGAACTGATCTATACCGCTCGCATCGATGTAGGCTGGTACCTCTATTCCCAAAAAATGGAAAACGAACTGGGCCCTGTGCCCACGAGCATCGTGTACGATCAGCCCGAAGCCATCGAGTTGCTGGGCGAGGCCCGGGAAAGCGGCGGGCGCGTGGAACAATACGATCCCGTTTTCGATATGAAGCTGGTCAAGTTCAAAAATGAAGCCGTCTTTACCCAACGAGTGCGGTTTTCCGAAACCCCTTCTGCACTCAGCGGGTATATAGAATACATGTGTTGCGACAATGAAAAGTGCCTGCCGCCCAGGGAGGTCCCGTTCCGCTTCGAATGGTGACCAGGTTCACCGAAGATCCCCGGGCAAATGGGCACTTTTGTCCCGTGAACAAAAACGATTAGGCATGATGCGCTGGCTGACCCTTGTACTGTTCTCCCTTTTCTTCCTGGAGCTGGCTGCCCAGCCCGGCATGCTCCGGCCCGTTACCTGGTCTTTCAGCCAGGAACAGCTGAACGAGGACGAATGGATGCTCACCTTTACCGCCGAGATCGAAGCGGGCTGGACCATCTACTCGCAGTTCATCGATCAGGACAAGATCGGTCCCATACCTACCAGCTTTCACTTCGATGAAGGCGAGCATTTCGAGCTGGTCGGAGAAACCCGCGAAACGGGCCAGCCCAAGAAAACGGGCTACGACGCCTACTTCGACATGGAGCTCACCAAATTGTATAATCGGGCCGTATTCAAGCAGCGCGTGCGGGTGAGCGATCCCACCCCTCCCATTACCGGGTACCTGGAATACATGAGCTGCGACAAGGCGCGCTGCCTGCCGCCCCAAGATCTGGATTTCAGCTTTGCCCTGCAACCAGCCGCCGGGCAGGCGCAGGCCGCCCGCGCAGCGCCCACGCCCCTGCCGGAGGAAAAATCCGCCGAGGAGGCGCCCACTGCCGGCGATTTCGCCGCTCCGGCACCCCTGGAATCCACAGTCGGGCCGGAGGATGCCCCGGACCAGACCGGCCCGCTCCAACCCGTAAGCTGGTCCTTTTCCCTGCGCGATATTGCGGGCGAGTTGGCCGAGTTGGTCTTCACTGCCGAACTGGAGCCGGGGTGGACCATCTACTCCCAGCATACCGATCCCGACAACGGCCCGGTGCCGACCTTCTTCTTTTTTGAAGAAGGCACGCATTACGAGCGGATCGGCCCCGTGGAAGAAAAGGGCGAACTGAAAACGGGCAAGGATCCGTTGTTCAACAATGCGCTGGTCAAGAAATTCGCGTCCGGCCCGGTCGTATTTACCCAAAAGATCAAGGTACTGGATGCCGGCAAACCGGTAGTGGGCTATGTGGAAAGCATGGCGTGCGACGACAGCCGCTGCCTGCCGCCCACGCCCGTTGATTTCACCATTTCCCTGTCGGAAGATCCGGCTGCCCAGGCCGCCGTTCCAACACAGAGCGGCTTGCCAATGGTGGATCAGGCCATTCCGTCGCTGCAAGCCTCCCGGGAAGATCCCGCAGGAAATTGCGGCGGGGGCAGCGAGAACGGAACGGACCGCAGCCTGTGGCTCCCCTTCCTGCTCGGCTTTGCAGGCGGCCTACTGGCCTTGCCCACGCCCTGCGTCTTCCCGATGATCCCCCTCACCGTGAGTTTTTTCCCCAAGCGCTCCACCCACCGTCGGCCCGGGCTGCGCCAGGCCCAGCCCACCGGCCTACCCACCCTCCGCGCTTCCGTGGGCCTCTGGCTGTTGGTGAGCGCGGCCTCCGCCCCTACGGCCCTGAACGAGTTGTCTACCAACTGGATCGCCAATGTGCTCTTCTTCGCCATTTTCGTGTTGTTCGCGCTGTCCTTCTTCGGCCTGTTCGAGATTACCCTGCCGAGCAGCTGGGCCAATAAAAGCGATGCCATGGCCGACAAGGGCGGACTGATCGGGATCTTTTTTATGGCCTTTACCCTGGCCATTGTCTCCTTTAGCTGTACCGGGCCCATCATCGGTTCGGCCATTGTAGCGGCGGCGGGCAGCAAGACCGGCCCCTTTGTGGTGATGCTGGGCTTTTCCACCGCCCTGGCTTTGCCCTTCGGCCTTTTCGCCGCCTTTCCCAGCTTGCTCAATGCCCTGCCGCGCTCCGGCAGCTGGATGAACAGCGTCAAGGTGGTGCTGGGCTTCGTCGAACTGGCCCTGGCGTTCAAGTTTCTCTCCGTGGCCGATATGACCATGCATTGGAACATCCTGCCGTATGAGCTTTTCCTGGGCATCTGGGTGCTCATTGCCCTGGCTATGGGGCTCTACCTGCTGGGCGTCATTCGCTTTCCGCACGACAGTCCCGCCAGGAAGCTATCGCCCCTCCGCATGGGCCTGGGTTTGGCCACCCTGGGGCTGGCCGCCTACCTGCTCACCGGTTTCTTGTACAATGAAAAAACGCAGTCCTACCGGGCGCTCAAACTCATGAGCGGACTGGCGCCGCCTACCCAGTACAATCTCTTCCTGGAGGATCCGGACCTGAAGCCCGAGCTCAAGCAGCGCTATCCCTCTTACGCCAAGTGCGCCAACAACCTGGACTGCTTCAAAGACTACTACCAGGGACTGGCCTACGCCCGGGAAGTGAACAAGCCCATCCTGCTGGATTTTACCGGCTATGGCTGCGTCAATTGCCGCAAAACGGAAGAGCACATCTGGATCGAAGACGAGGTGTGGCGCACCATACAGGAAGATTATGTGCTCATCTCCCTCTATGTGGACGACCGCAAGCCCCTGGACGAAGTGATGATCTCCAAAAGCCGGCAGGCCAAACTGCGGAATATCGGGCACAAGTGGGCCGATTTCCAGATCGTCAACTTCAAGCAGAATTCCCAGCCGCTGTACGTACTGGTTTCCCCGGAAGAACAGGTGCTGGCTCCGCCCCGCGGTTATGATGAATCCGTGGAGGAGTACGCCAGCTTTCTCAAGTGCGGGCTGCACACCTTTCAAACGCTGAATGAAAAGGGCGGGAAACTCGAGGGCTTGTCCTCCCGCTAGCGGCAAAACTTCCTTGGGTTGTTCTGAACGGGGCCGCTGAAAAGGCGGTTGGCGCCCGAGCCCGTTCCGTCCGGCGGGCCTGAGGGACTTGCGAGGCGCGCGGCCCGATCACTCCATATCGATCAGTACAAAGCCCTTTTCCACGGCCTCGCCTTTTTGGGCATTGACGGCCTTGATGGTGGCCGCCGCAGGCGCTTTGATGACGTTTTCCATTTTCATGGCTTCGAGGATCAGAAGGGTTTGCCCCTCGGCCACCGCTTCGCCTTCCTTTACGGAAACTTCGAGTACCAGGCCGGGCATAGGCGCTTTGATCTCGCTGACTTTCAGGCCGGCCTGCACGTGCAATCCGAGGCGTTTGACCAACTGGTCGTACTCATCGTTCAGCTGCACGTCGAAGCGGCTGCCGTCTATCCGGATGGCAAAGCGCTTGTTTTGATAGTCCACTTCCAGCAATTGGGCAATGTAGTTCCTGGACTGGTAGATGAGGTGGTAGCGATCGCCGCTCAGCGGCAGGAGGTCGAGTTTTCCGGGATGCAGATCGTCCCAGAGAAAGTCCTCATTAACTTGAGCGGAGAAGGACGGTGACTGGTCGTTCATGACAGGTCGTTAGGCGTGAGGCGGCTAAACCGCATGAGCAAGTGCGTTTCAAAAATAGTGTAAAGCAGGTAAAGACTGAAAAAAGGGAGCAAAAACCAGTGGTCCTGCGGAGCCTGTTGCTGTACGTACCCCCAGACCAAGGCGATACAGGCCGCAATTTTGAATGCGGTCACGCCGATGGCGACCTGAAGCAGCAGCTTGGGATTATTGGATCTGGCGCTGCGGTAGGCCCAGGCATAAATCAACAGGGTGAGTAAAACAAAAAACCCCAGGGACAACCACGAAAAACGCGCATGCGCTCCTACGACCGCCCACTGATGCACGAACACCAGCATCAGGGCGGCCACAGCGCTCAGGCTTGCCAGGGCCAGCAGAAAACGCAGGAAGGACATGGCCACTCAGTCTTTTCCGGTGATGAAATCCTTGAGCGTAAGGTAAAAGGCCGCAAAAATACCGAGCAGTGCACCCACCAGAGTACACCAGGGCGTATCCAGCTGGAAATAGGCGTCCAGTTTTTGCCCGCCGAAGGTACCCAGGAAAATGAGCACCCCCATCTGTATGGCCATCCCGGAGTACTTCAGGTACTCGGTTGACCGCCTGACCGGCTTGCGATCGGGATCTTCAGGCTTTGTTGGCTGACTGGACAATCTTTTCTCCTTCTTTCTTGGCGGTTTGGGCCGGACCGGAAGCCGACTGGATTTTTCCGGCTCCCATGATGCAGGATACGTTGAACAGCCCGCCCGGCTCCACGATGAGCTTTTTGGTTTTGACCTCGCCGCTCACCTTGGCGGTCTTGCGCACATTCAACAGGTCGTACACTTCGATCTGGCCTTCAAATTCGCCTTCGATCACGGCATTGCTGCACTTGATCTCGCCCTCTACCTTGCCGGAGGGGCCGATGATCACCTTGGCCTTGCAGTGCAGCTGGCCCTTGATGGTGCCGTCTACCCGGAAATCGTTTTCCGACTGGATGGTCCCTTCCACCAAGGTGCCCTGCACCAGGCTGTTGTGGCTGCCCGGCGCCGCACTGGCCGGACCGAAGGGCGGTTTGCCGTTTGTTCCTTCCTTTTTGGTATTCCGTAACATAATAGCGATTGTTTTGTGCTCCGGCCGGGCGCTCCATCCGGGAGCTGCCAGCCGGCTTTTTTTGATCCAAAAGAGGCGTGTGTGAAATGGAAGCGCCGCATTGGGCAGCGAGCTTCATCAACCGGGGTTTTGCCGGCAAGCGGCATGTTCTCACTGGAGCTAAAGATAAGGTTAAAAGTCCGGGCAGTACACCCCGCGGCGCTGCTGCCCGCAAATCTGATACATCAGCGCAATCTCAAACGCACCCTGGCTATTGCTGGCAGGGGTCAGGGAAGACACATTGACATCGTAGCTGAAGCCTATGGAGAAGGCTTGATAGTCAAAGCGGGAGGACAGTATGATGGCATCGGCCAGCACTCCGCTCTCCTCGCGATTGGCGATGCGGGCCCAGGTACCGACGTGGAAAGCCTGGCGTACGCCGCTGCGGTTGCCGAGCAGAAACTTGAAGCTCGTACCTGCGTTCACCTGGAAAGAGGGCCCCTGGAACATGGCGATGGCACCGGGCACCAGCCCGAAGCGATCGCTGAGCAAGAAC
>JAJDFU010000028.1 GCA_020528935.1 Saprospiraceae bacterium
TGGTAGTGGTCATGCTGACGTATGCCGCCTGACGATGAGTACCGCCTGGTCGCTGAATTCCATATAGGCGTAGTTGTAAACGTTGCGGTACATCTTTCCTTCCTTATTGAAATACAGCCCGGTGATGTAGGAATAGCGGAAGCCCATCCGGTCGAGCCGGCGGCGGGGCACCATTTTCTTTCTGGCCTTACCCAGGATCTCCTCGATGATCTCCCGGTTGCGATGCAGGAAGGCATCGATGCGTTTGACCTCGGTGCGGGTCTTGCGCCGCCGCAGGTGGTTGTACCGGTTCTTGCAGGATGCGGAGCAGTACTTTTTATCGGGGCGGCCGCGGAAGGGGGCGTTGCAGAGGAGGCAGGTGCGGGCTTGTCGCTTTGCGGAGGGGTAGGATTTGGCAGACATGGCGATTAACCGTTTGTGATCCGATCAGCAACGGATAATTTCGTAAAATTCTGATTTTGTGTCAACTGCGGATCAGAGCTGTAGTTGGTTTTTCTCCTATAACCCCAGCAAGGGCTCCGCTTCATACGCTGGCAGGGAGCGGAATGGCAAAGGCATCAGAGGGAGCGAACAATAGCTTAATCGTTTACGATCCGATCAGCCACGGGTATTTTCATAAAACATTGATTTTATGCTTTTTATTCAGAAAAAAATGTTTTAAAATGCATCGAAAAACCCCGGATATGCACCATGCTGCCATCCAGATCAGGCCGATCCATTACCAAGATGCGGATTGGTATGCGGTGAAGATCCCCAAGCACCCTTTGGAGATCCAGAAGATCAGGCAGGTGCCGGGCCGAAAATGGGTTCCCGAAAAGAAAGTCTGGCTGGTACCGCAAAACGAAGCCAACCGGGCGCACCTGGCCACCCTCTTTCCTTCGGCAGCACCACCGGCACCCAGATCGGATGGGAATAAGGCCGAAGGGGATGTGCCGGTAGGTTTGAGACGAATGCAGGGCAGAAGCTACCTGATGGTGTATACGCGCCTGCACCAGCCGGAGTCCATTGCCCTGGTCAAGCAGATTCAGGGACGGCGATGGGTGCCGGAACAGAAAGCCTGGTCGTTGCCTTACTCCCTGGACAAATTCAACCACCTGAAATACCTTTTCCGGGGACGGCTAAGCCTGCAATTCGATCCGGAGAAGCAGCCGCCCCCGGATACGCGGAAGGCAAGTCCCACGGAGCTAAAGGCCTGGAACGGGGCACTGGAAGCGGTGCAAGAGAAGATGATCCTGAAGCGCATGAGTCGGCATACGCTAAAGAGCTATTGCAGTTTATTGGACACCTTGTTCGGTCATTTCGCCACGACCCCGCCCGAAGAACTGACCCTGGAGCAGGTCCGACAGTTCTTGCTGCTGCGGATCCGCCGGGATAAGATCTCCGAGTCTTACCAGAATCAGCTGATCAATGCGGCCAAGTTTTATTTTGAGCAGGTATTGGGACGGCCGAGGGAAAACCTGTACCTGGAACGCCCCAAGAAAGGGGAGAAGCTGCCGAATGTGTTGTCTGAAGAAGCCGTGAGCCGGATACTCAAGGCCCCCGCCAATCTGAAACATCGCTGCATCTTGGTGATCGTCTATTCCGCGGGGCTCCGGCTAAGCGAGGTCATTCAGCTTCGTGTGATGGATGTTCAATTTGACCAGAAGCGGCTATTTATTCACGGGGGCAAAGGGAAGAAAGACCGCTACACCCTGCTCGCAAAGAAAACGGCAAACCTGATTCGTCAATATCTGCAGGAGTACCAGCCGGCGTATTGGCTGTTTGAAGGTCCGGACGGCGGGCAGTATGGCCGGACGAGCGTACAGAAGATTTTCCGCCGGGCCGTAAAAAAGGCGGGAGCCAATCCCCTGGCGACCTTACACTGGCTCAGGCACTCCTTTGCTACCCACTTAGTGGAAAAAGGAATATCTTTAAGGCATGTCCAGGTTTTAATGGGCCACAATAGCCTGAAGACGACCGAGATTTACACCCATATAGCGCGGATCAACCACCTGGAGAGCCCGCTTGACCGGAAGGACATAAGGAAAATACACCCCACCCGAAGAGGGATGGTAAAACAAGTAACTT
>JAJDFU010000232.1 GCA_020528935.1 Saprospiraceae bacterium
TGATTGTAAGTACCCCCATACAGAGTAGAGGCCGACTCGACATTACCGCCGGCCTGAAGGATGTTATTCATGGCGATTAATTGAGCTGCCTGCCCGGAGCTGACCGCCAGGGCAGCCACTCCGCCTTCCAGGGCAGCCACCCGCCGTTCAAACACATCCGTAGTGGGATTCATGATGCGGGTGTAGATGTTGCCAAACTCCTGCAAAGCAAAGAGCTTTGCTCCATGTTCGGAATCCTTAAAGGTAAAGGAGGTGGTTTGGTAAATAGGCACAGCCCGCGAACGGGTAGTACCTTCTACTTCTTCCTGCCCTGCATGCAGTTGCAGGGTGTCAAAATGCAGAGTGGACATGACAAAGAAATTTATACGGATGAAAAAAGAGAATGCAGCAAAAGCGTTCCTAATCCCCGAACGGAAAGAGAACCGCTGGGAAGCACCTTCGCATCAGATGGAAGGAGGTCGTTTCAGCAACAACAACAACAGTGGCCGGAAGCGGAAAAAGCAAAACCGGTCCAGCTCGTGGATGGGGGAAAAGCGTTGAATTGGGCGGGAACTAGCATTGACATGAATCTCCGATTTTATATGTCCAGGCACAGTCCTGAAAAAGAACCGCCTGGCGGGACTTGGCACCGTGTGCGTTCTATCCGGTTGCCAGGGTTTCGCAGAGCCCGGTCTCTCTACCCTTCGCTATAAAATCAAGCTGCCGATCGCAGCGATGATAAGGTAAAAGTATAGGGATAACAATAGATTTGCAAGTCCTCAACTGGAGGAAAACCAAAAAAACAACAGATGATCATGTTTTCAAACCTTACTTATAACTTCTTTTTGAGCTGTATGAAAAATTTAAACTGCTCTATCTGGTTTTTTGCCAACTTTTAATTGGAAGCTTCTTCAAGCCAGGACTAAATTTTTCTGAAAAAAATGTTGTACGCATGCAAATCGAGATCAAGCGCCTGAACGATCTTTTTCATCTGGAAGCCCAAAACGCGGAAGGCAGGCGGGTACAGTCCGACGGATCGCCGGTCATAGGCGGTAGCAACCTGGGCATGCGCCCAATGGAAATGTTGCTCTCTTCCCTGGGGAGCTGCACCGCGATCGACGTGATCCATTTTTTGAAAAAAATGCGCCAGCCCCTGGAAGACATCCAGCTTCGGATCAAGGGCGAGCGAGATGCCAACCGGATGCCCTCCCCGTTCACTCATATTCACATTCACTATACCCTCTACGGAGCTTTGGATCCCCAAAAGGCGGAGCGCGCCATACGCATGTCGGCCGAAAAATACTGTTCGGTCTCCCGCCACCTGGAAAAGAGCGTCCCCATCAGCTGGGATTTTTCCATTCAGCCGCCTCGTGGGGAATAGCCGGGTGGCGTTCGGCCTTCCTATCCTTCGAGATGCATTTGCGCTTCCTCAACAAAAAATGACACCCCATGCTATTCGCCCTGCTGATCAGTTTGAGCCTGTGGAGTCCAACAGCTGCTGAAGAGGGGCCGTGCGACCGGCTCCGCGCCCAGGCCGAACAGATCGATACAGCCTACCGGAAACTGCGCCAACGGTTTGAGAGCGGCCAACTCAAGCCGGAAAAGTATGCGCACAGGCTGAACAAGCTCCGGAAAAAGGAGCGAAAGATCCATCAAAAAGCCCGGGACTGCACCTTCGAGGATCAAGAAACCTACAATTACTGGTACCGGGGGCGCCTCAAGTTTCCAACCCTGGTCCAGCAGGAGCTCGATCGGCTGGAGCGCGAGAAAAAAGAATGAAGGAGGCATGGACAGCCGATCCCCGGCCAAACGTTCGCCCGCCCTTCGGTGTTTCCCTTTTGAATCTTGTACGGAGAACAAACCTTATGGAAGAAAAACTGCGCGAAAGCCAGTGGAAAAACACGCTACGCACAGGGGCGTTGGTTTTGGGTATGCTGGCCCTGCTCATCCTGCTCGGCTACACCATTAACGGCCTGTTGGGTATCATCACGGCCGGCATAGTGGGTTTGGTGCTTTTAGTCTTTGCCAGCCAGGTGCCTTCCCGGGTGATCATGCGCATGCAGGGCGGGCGCCTGCTGAACGAGCAGCAAGCCCCGCAACTTCACTACCTGATCAAACAGCTGGCAGCCAGAGCCGGGCTTCCCCGCATGCCCCAACTGTATTTCGTGCCATCGCCGGCCCCCAACGCCTTTGCTACCGGCAGCAAGTCCGACCCGGCGATTGCCGTCACCCAGGGCTTGTTTCAGCTTCTGGACAACCGCCAGCTCAGCGGCGTGCTGGCCCACGAGATCAGCCATATCCGCAACAACGACCTGAAGCTCAAGTCCATGGCGGCCATCATGAGCCGCATTACGAATGCCTTTTCCTTTTTCGGGAAGCTGCTGATCTTCATCAACCTTCCCCTGCTCTTCATGGGCGAGGCGGTGATCAGTTGGTGGGCCATTCTCATTCTGCTGCTGGCGCCTATGGTCAGTGGGCTGTTGTACATGGGGCTGTCGCGCACCCGCGAGTACGATGCCGATCTGTCGGCAGCGCGCATTACCGGCGACCCGGAAGGGCTGGCCTCCGCCCTGGAACGCCTCGAACAGCTCAACGGCCAATTGCTTCGCCGCCTGTTGCTCCCCCGCCGGCGGGCTATGGGGCCGGAAATACTGCGCTCCCACCCCGACACATCGGAGCGCGTGCGCCGCCTGCGCGACCTCATTCCGCGCTACGAACCGCGCATCCCGTTGCCCGAGCGATTTTTCGTGGCCTGAGCGCCTATTTTTTCCAGGTTTTCTTGTACGGTTTGAACTCGCGGTGAAAGGTCTTTCGATCCTCGCCGCCGTAGAAGCTGAACCGGATCTGATTGGACGTGAACGTAGCCGGTGCGCTGTCGGCAACCTTTAGCGTGCAACGGGTTACCTTGTTGCCCCGGTAGACCCGGCCCGGATTGTGGGCGTAATAGGATGAAGCCTTCCCGTCGTTGGCCATGACGGCAGACACGAAGGCCGGCTCGCCCCGGGAGCCGTCGTAGTAGTAGCGAACATCGATGACCATCATCTTATCCGTCTGGTGGCTCACGTTGAAGCTGCGCACGCGGGCACAGCCCTTACACAATCCGCTTTCGGCCCGCTGCGATTCGGCTTCCTCCTGGCGAATCATCTCCAAGCGCTTGCGTGCCTGGGCAGCGTAGGTGCCGTTGGGGAAGGCCTTTAGGTAAGCCGCATAGGCATCGGCCGTATTGCGCCGTTGGGCTGCGTCGAAGGCCTTCCTGTCCTTTTCGGTGCCTTCCATTTCGGCGATGCGCTTCTTGGCCTCTCCGACAAATCGGCCGTCAGGGAATGCTTTGAGGTATTCGTAATAAGCCCGAAGCGTGTTGGTCTGCCGGGCTTCTTTGAAAGCGGCCTCGTCGGCCCGGGCTCCGCTGTCTTCCACCCGGGAGTCGGGCGCGGGCGGCTCCGGGCTTCGCCGGTCGGTCCGGCTGCCCCCGGGCTCAGCGGCATCGGTCCCGGCTTTGCCTTCGGGTTCGGCAGCTTCCACCTGGGCCTGTTGGGGCTCGCTCGTTTTGCTGAACTGCCAGATGAGCAAGCCGGCCAGCAAGACCCCCAACACCGCGAGAAGAATGAAAAGATTGGTGCGCGAAGCGGGCCGGACCAAAGCCCCCTGTGGCGGCGGCGCAGGTGTCGCCTCCTGCTCTTCGGCCGGACGGGTGTCCACCTTTTGAAGGATGAGCAGGATGGCATTGCTGATCTGGTTGTGCTCCAGGGTGGCATCCTCCTGGTTGATGAGGCCGCGGGCCTCGCGGTTCTGCAGGGCGTTGATGCGGCGTTTGAGGTCCAGCACCTCGTAGTACAGCTTCCTGTGCTCAATATGGGTCAGCAGAAGATCGATGCAGGCTTCCGTCTTGCCCTGAGCAAAGAGCTCTTTGGCTTGTACGATGAAATTTGGCGGGGCCATATGGTAGTTATTCTTGGGTTGGGGCCGGCTATTCGTCCAACAGTGCCCTTAAGTCGGCTGGGGAGTAATTTACGGATTTTAAGGTTTTGTGGTCTTCATCGCGAAAGACCAGCCAGTGTCCGTCCACTTCTTCGATGTGAGACCGAAAGCCGCGTTTGCGTTCGTAATACCGCTGGGTGGCTTCGGCCTCCTCCCGGCTGGCACAGGACTTGCTCATGTTCGAACGCTGTACTTCGTCGAAGAGGGCCTTGAACTTCTCGCCCAGCCCGAACTCCAGTACAGCTCCGCTGAGCACGTATTGCAGATCGCAAAGGGCATCGGCGATCTCCACCAGATCGCGATCGGCGATGGCCTGTTCCAACTCGCGCAGTTCCTCGGCCAGCAGATTGACCCGCAAGCGGCAGCGCGCTTCGGAAGGAATGCCGGGCTCGGGCCGGATGGGATGCTGAAAGGTGCGGTGAAATTCGGCTACCTGATTGAGGGCATCGGGCGATTCAAAGGGCATAGATCCGGTTTTGGGTGAAGATAGCAAACGCCGGGGTTTACTTGGGATGGGAGCACCTGAAGCTTTGCCCCGGGATCGCAGAACACAGAGCCGCTTTTCGTGTTTTTTACTCTACTTTTGCCCTGCATCGGGCATGTCGAACCCATGCGTTTTTCATTTACGTCCACTACAAACACTGCGCTGAAATTGGCCATCACGAACAGCTACTTCGACCTCATCGACCAAACCTTCTATTTCCCGCAGGAGGGGTTTGACATCGAAAACGGCTATCTGGTCTTCAACGGGATACCGCTCATCCACCTCATACGCAAATACGGCACCCCCATGAAGATCACTTACCTGCCCCGGATCGGCATACAGGTACGCAAGGCCCGCAACCTGTTCACGCGCGCCATGAAAAGCCTGGGCTACCAGGGCAACTACTATTATTGCTACTGCACCAAGAGCTCCCACTTCAGCTACGTGGTCCATGAAGCCATACGGCACGGCTGCCAGATCGAGACCTCCTCTGCTTTCGACATCGATCTCATCCGGCAGCTGTACGCGCAAAACCGGATCGACAAGGACCTCATTGTGGTGTGCAACGGATTTAAGCCGGAAAACTACCTGAAACGCATCACAGACCTGATCAACGACGGATTCCGGAGCGTAATCCCGATTTGCGACAACGATCACGAGATCGACTACTACGCCGAGCATGTGGAGGGCGACTGCCCCATCGGGATCCGCATGGCGACCGAAGAAGAACCCAACTTCGAGTTTTACACTTCGCGCCTGGGCATTCGCAGCTCCAAGGTCGTGGAGTTTTACAAAGAGAAGATCGCCCCCAACCCTAAATTCAAGCTGCGGATGCTCCACTTTTTCGTGGATACCGGCATCAAAGACAGCTTGTATTACTGGGGCGAGCTGAAAAAAGCCATCAAGCTGTACGCCGAGCTCAAGCGCCTCAGCCCCGACCTGCACGCTCTGAATATCGGAGGCGGCATGCCCATACGCAACAGCCTCGGCTTCGAGTTCGACTACAAATACATGGTCAAGGAGATCACCAGTCTCATCCTCAATGCCTGTGAGGAAGAGGACATACCCGAGCCGGACATATTCACCGAATTCGGGAAGTACACCGTGGGCGAGAGCGCCGCCACCCTTTTCAGCGTCCTGGCCCAGAAACAACAGAACGACGCCGAGCTCTGGTATATGATCGACAACTCGCTGATGACCACCCTGCCCGACACCTGGGGCATAGGCGAGCGCTTCATTCTGCTGCCCATCAACAAATGGGGCAACGAGTATCGCCGGGTCAACATCGGCGGGCTGAGCTGTGACAACAGCGATTACTACAACAGCGAGATCCACGAAAGCCAGGTGTACCTGCCCGCCTACCCGGAAGATGATCCCGAACCCCTCTACCTGGGCTTTTTCCATACCGGTGCTTACCAGGATTCCATAAGCGGCTACGGCGGCATTAAACACTGCCTTATTCCATCGCCCAAGCACATCATCATTTACAAGGACAGCCGGGGCAATCTCGTCGATGAGCAATACCAGGCCGAACAGGACCCGGAGGCCATGCTGAAGATCCTGGGTTACTAGACCCAGGCGACTAAGTGGAAATCCTGGCGATGGGGCAAATTGGGATGCCGGGCAAACAGGCGAAACACGTATTAATACACGCCTGAAAAATCAATTGCCATCTTGACGGAACAGGGAAGTTCATCCTTCCCTGCGGCTTCGG
>JAJDFU010000634.1:0-3538 GCA_020528935.1 Saprospiraceae bacterium
ATCCCATGGCGGCCAGCATTCGCAACGCCCTGCGCAACGATCTGCTGAAAGGCGACCTCTCGGCCATGACCGAGGAGCAGCGCCGTTTTGCGTTCGAACGCGACGACCTCAATGACGACGGCAAGGACGAGTACCTGGTCGGTTTCGGGAGGAACAGCTACTTCTGCGGCTCCGGCGGCTGCACCTACATGCTGCTGGACCACGAGGGCAACCTCATTACCCGCTTTACGGTAGCCGATGCTCCCTTTGTCGTGCTGTCCTCGAAACACAACGGCTGGCACGACCTGGCCGTGGAAAGCGACGGCAAAATGCGCGAGCTGGTGTTCAACGGCAGGAAGTACCCCAGCAATCCATCCCTGGCCCCGGCGATGCGCGAAATTCCCGGCGACGGGCTGCCGCGCCTGTTCGACCCCAACATGCCCGAGTCGATGTACGCGTTTTAATCTGTTTGCCGTTCGTCCGGTGATCGCCTTTGAGCTCACCGGATGAACGGTAAACCCACACCGGATACCGGGCCTCGCTGATGGTCCGGGCCATGGGGGAGGTCGCGGCAGGGATTGAGGAAACCCTCCAAGGCCTGGGTTTTGCTTTGGAAAGAGGGCTCGTTATTCTCCCATTCTACCTGCCCTGTTCGTTTGCCCGGATGCTGCCCCTGCGCGCCCGGGCATTCCGCCCGAGAGGGGTTCAATCCGGACCGGACTCTTTTTGTGCTCCGCCGTTCGAAGGAGCGATGGACAGGCCGTTGACCGACTTGATGTGCAGGTCTCGCTGGGGGAAGGGAATGGAAATGCCCTCCCGGTACAGGGTATCGTGCACCATGAAGATCACCTCGCTGCGGATGCGCACCCAATCGTCAAATTTGTCGGTCCAGAACAACATCCGGAAATCCAGGGAACTTTCCCCCATGTGGTTGAACAACACCATGGGCTTGGGGTCTTTGATGACATCCGGATGCTGATCGATGACCTCCAGCAGCAACTGCTGCACCTTGTGCACGTCCGAACCGTAGGCCACGCCCGAGATGATCTCGATCCGGCGCTTTTTGTCGGTCAGGGTCCAGTTGACCACCTCATTGGAGATGAGGCTGCCGTTCGGCACGATGACCTTGGCTCCGTCGAAGGTGCTGATATGGCTGGACCGTATCCCCATCGAACTCACCACGCCGATCCGGCCCCCCACCTCTACCGTATCGCCGAGCTGAACCGGGCGTTCGAAGAGCAGAATGATGCCGGAAACGAAATTGTTGACCACGTTTTGCAGGCCGAATCCAATGCCCACGCTGAAGGCACTGAAGATGATGGTCAGTTGATCGAGGGGCATCCCTACGGCATTCACGGCCAGCAAGACCCCGATGGTAACCAGGGCGTAGGTGACCACTGCAGAGATCATGCGGGGAACTCCCTTCTCCAGGGACATTCGGCTCAGCACATCATCGTCGAGGATGGCCCGGATGGCCCTGGATACCACAATGGAGAGCCAGATGACCAGGAAGAACAGCAGGATCTGCCCCAGCGAAAAGCGGATATCCCCCAGGGATATTTCCCTGCCGAAGAAGTTTCCGAGAAAGGAATAGAAACGGTTGCTGACCTGGAGGATGCGGATGATCGCATCGAGCCAAACGAGAACGGCCAGAAACCGGATAAGCCCGGCCGTCTTCTTTTTCAGAAGCGGTTTTCGATTCTTGACAACATTCAATCGGCTGAACACAGGGCTGTCGATCCCCAAATGAATGATGCCGATCAAGGTGGCTGCGCTGAGAACCAGGAACAAGGCCACCAGGGTATTGGTAATCACCAGGTCGATAGCGGTATTGGCCAGCTTGACCTGCCCGGTCAGGTTCGCAAGAATACCGACGATGGCCGCGACCAGATGTACATTGACCAGCAGGAAGAGGAATTGATGGAAGATCCGCCGGTCTATGGTCGCGCCCCGCAAATACCGAAACAGCCGGAGCAGGAAATACACTTCGAGCCCTCCGCTCACCAGCAAAAGGATGCGATGCAGGAGAATGTCCGGAGGAAAAATGTCATTGAGGAAACGAAAGAGGGCCAGCACGCCGAATGCGATCAGGTACTTGTAGCCCCTCTTTTCGGACAGGTGAAATCCTATGCTCAGCAGCGGGATGACCAGCAGCAGCACCGTGATATCCCCGAGGATCGGCGGCTGGTTCTTGAAGAACAGGCTCAGCGCAAGGATCCCAAGGATCAGGGCCGCACTGACCGGCCGTTCCAGGATGCGGGTAAAGGCCCGTTGATAGGCGTTGGGCTCCTCCAACGTTATTTCCCGGGACCGGTTCCGCAGGTAAAAAAACAAACCGATGAGGACGGCCAGAAATCCGAAGTAGGCCCAGAAGGTATACCGGTTGCTCTGGTAATAGGTATTGAGCGCCCGCCCGTCTTCCCGGATAAAAGACTGCAGGTATGTGCTCAATTGCCAGTGGTAGGGCGCCGAGTAGTCCAGCTCCAGAACGGAGGGGTGGGTCTTGGCCAGCACCTTCCCCTCCCGTTGTTTGAGGATGTTCCCGATTCGTTCGATCAGGTCATCCACCTCGACATCGTAACTCGTGATGGGCTGAAGCAGGGAAAGCACTTCATTGGACCGGCTGACAAGGGTCTGATTGATGCTGTCCGCAAAGAGTATGACATTGTCGATGGTCAGGAGTACGGTGGAATCGGCCGTGCTGGTATCCACGGCAGCCTGGGTGTTCTTCCATAGCTGGAGTTCCTTATCGATCCGGGTTTTGGCAGCCTCGAGCCTCCCCGACGATCTGCGTCAGGCCGGTTTTCTGCCGCTCGAGCTGTTGCCCAAAACCACTCCACAGGCTCTTTTTGTTGTTCAGAAAGCGGGTATCCAATTCCTCCAGGTCAACCTCTCTTTCCAGGGCCAGCAGGGAGTCGATAATCGTCAGGATAGAATCATTCCGGGCGCTCTCCCGGGCTATTTGTCCGGCTGAAGGCAACGATTCCGCCTCGCGAAGGAGGAGCAGGCCCGTTTCGCCGGAGGCAATGGGAATGCGCTCCAGCGGGATCGCCTGTGCGGGCAGGGAGTCGGCAGCGGCCTCCGGCTCCTGCGCCCAGGCACAGGCGAGCGGGCTCAAGGCGAAGAGGGCGAGGGCAGCGAAGAGCCGCCAAGCAGGCGGAGCGGGCAGGATACGAATCCATTTCTTCATAGGAAGGTCATTGAAGCCCGGCCATCACCATGGAAAATCGACCTTGACGGAAACACACCGCTTCAACGGACCACCACTCGGAAGCCGGGGATTGGCTTAATGGATCAAAGATCAATAAACCAGCTCGAAATTGTTTACCCACAGCTCGCTGCCGATAGCACCGGTGAAGAAGTCGCCCAGGGCGCTGGACGAAAAGACCACGGTAATGTGCGTGGGCGTTTCGTCGGGATCGGCCCAGCTTTCACCGGCGCGGCTGTTGGCGTATTCAAATTCGGGATCGGCATCGGTGAGTTCGCCGTACTTCCTATCCACTTCCAGGGTGGTCCAGTCTTCCCACCGCTCCTCACTCCGGTACCCACCGTTGGGGAG
>JAJDFU010000634.1:3548-6145 GCA_020528935.1 Saprospiraceae bacterium
AAGAGATGTATCCGGTGTGGGGGGTGTGCGTTTCACCGGGATCGGCCCAGGATTCGCGGGGCGGTGTATGGGCGTTTTCGAATGCGGGTTCGGCGGAAGTGAGTGCACCGTACTGGATGGGCACTTCCAGGTTCGGCCAGTCCGCTACCCGTTCGTCGCTGCGGTACCAGCCGGTGCCGAGGCGGGCCACCTGGTCGCCGTCGCGTGTTGCGAGCAGCACGTAGATGTCGGCCTGATCGCCCCCGGACAGCGGGTTGCCGTCCGCATCGAGGTATTCCTCGCCGGGCAGGTAGCGGTAGTCCACGCGGAAGGCCTGCGGCCGGCCGGCAAAGGGCGTGCCGAAGTCGATGTTGGAGCGCGGGTCGGTGGCGCTGGGAAAGCCGTCGGTGAAGGAACCGGTGTAGAGCGTGGCCGCCGCCATGCGGACGAAGGCCGGCGCCTCCTGGCTGACCATTCGCGCGGCCAGGTCGCCTCCGCCCAGGTCTTCCGGAAAGGTGTTGAACCTACCCACCAGCGCCAGGGCCTTGTTGGCCGTATCCCAGATGGTGTTGTCGGCATTTTCGCCGGGCTGCTGATAGCCGCCGGCATCGTACCATTGATCGAAGTTGCTGTTGGGCAGTTGCGGCTGGGGCTCGGCCCGTATGACCGTAACCTCCCAGTCGGCCTGCGTGCCGTCTTCGGCGGTAACGGTATAGATGACCGGCGCGCTAAAATCCTGCGCTTCGCCTACGCCAGGCTCCACGGTGGCAAAATTGGACAGCTCAATGACCGATGGCGCCAGGCTGGTGAGGTCCGTGCCTTCCGGAAAGGATACCGCAATGGTGCGATCGGTACTGTTGATGGTGGTGGCACCGCTCTGGCCGGGGATCTCGAATGCCTTGATCGCTGTGAAGCCGGAGAGCCCGAATTGGTCTTCCTGGATGCAGGCCGAAAGTCCGGCTGCCAGCAAGAGCAATAGGGCGAACTGGATGATGTTTTTCACGTCTCGATTTTTTTTGCTTTTGACAATATCTTTTCGTTGGAAAGGGGGCTACCTCCGGATCAGAAGTAGTACGCCACGCCCAGGTTCAGGGCCAGCAGGTTGATCTGCAGATCGATGTCCGTCTTGACGATGCGGGTCCGGTTGTCCTCGTCGTCGTTGGTGGTCTGCTCGGTGATCCGGGAGGTGAGCCCTGCCAGGCCCACCGACATCTCGAAGGCCCAGTGCCGGTCGAAGAACAGCAGTACGCCGGGCGAAACACCCAGGCGGTACTCGAAGACATCCCGCTCGATCTTGTCGATCTCGTCCGGGAAAAAGTCGCGCTGCAGGGATTCGGCAAAGGAAAAGCGCATGTCCGTCTGTACGAAGATCTGGAAGGTGCCCTTTCCAAAGGGAATGTAGTTGCGCATGTTGGGGATGAAGGAAATATCCTGCTCCAGAAAACGGGAGGTGACCTCTACGCCGTCCTGGAGGAAGGTCAGGTCTTCCTTCTCCCGGCCATAGCTCAGGCCCAGGCCCAGGGTCAGGTTATTGGCCAGGGCGTAGCCGCCATTCACCGTAACGCGGTATTGCAAGCGGTCCTGGTCGATGACCTCCTGAAAGAGTTGCGACTCGTTCTCGGCCCGGCGCTGGTCCAGGGAAAAGGACAGGCTCACATACGCACGGCCCTTGGTGATCAGCCGGTCGTTCTTATCCTCCGCCGGAACCTCCTGCCCGTACAGGGGCGCGAAAAGGAGGCAGCCCAGCAGAAGGCAGAAGAGGGCTTTCCGGTGAAAACCCGCCGGAACGGGTAAGTGGATTGGTCTATGCATGGTAGTGGTGTTTTGATCGGTTTGTAAATACAAGATCGTAGAACCGGATTTTCGAACTATCGCGCGGCATAGGGTTCCAGGGTCAGGTAATTGACGACCATCGCCACGGCGCCTGCGATCAGCCCCACGATGAAGGTCGCGGCCAGGGGGCTGACCTCCACCGTTCCGGCATACCGCTGCCAGAGTACCGAAAGCCCGGTAACGACCCCGAAGGTGAAAAACCCGTGTTTGACGATCAGCCAGGTCAGTTTTCCCCAGGAAGGTCGCCGGTCTTTGGGGATGGAAAAGTAGGCCACGAAGGTCAAAACCATGGCTAGCGTGATGGACAGGTGCACGCCATTTCCAAGCACGGTAACCACATCATTCGTAATCGAGTCGACCGAAATGGGTACCTGCTCGTACTTTTTGAAAGTAAACCATTGGATACCGCCATTGATGACCGCGTTGATAACGCCATTGATAACGGCTCCTTTTAATAACACTCTGTTCATTGATAGTTAATTTATCTGCAAATGCACGTTGAAGCCGATATTTTAGTGCAGAAAAGTATGTTCTTCATGAAATCCCGGGTGAAGATGGACACTCCTGTCCATTGCGGATGGTGATCCTGCCGGTCAGTGGTGTTCATGGGTTTTTATTTTTGGGTACATTCAGGCTTCCCGGTCCGCGGCTTGGATAGCGTAAGGTAGCTTCAACAGATTCCTGTATGGTAGTCTCAATGTCTTCCGGCTGAAAATCCAAAGCCTGCATAGATGACAACATCCATACCTTCAAGTTGATGTTGTATTTCGGACTCGGATGCTGTC
>JAJDFU010000273.1 GCA_020528935.1 Saprospiraceae bacterium
AGGAGGCCCAGCACCTGGATGCCATTTACTTCTCGCCCCACAAGTTCCTGGGTGGCCCCGGCTCCTCGGGCATACTGGTGTTCGATCCGCGCCTGTACAAAAACCAGGTGCCCGACAACCCCGGCGGCGGCACGGTGGACTGGACCAACCCCTGGGGGGAGCACAAATACGTGGATGAGGTGGAAGCCCGCGAGGACGGCGGCACGCCGGCCTTTCTTCAGACCATTCGCTGGGCGCTTTGCATACAGCTCAAAGAAGCCATGGGCGTAGAGCGCATGCTGGCCCGCGAGCACGAACTGCTGCAACGCATCTGGGATCGCTTGGATCGCCTGCCCGGGCTGCACGTGCTGGCCGGGAAACATCGCGACCGCCTGGGAGTGATCTCCTTTATTATTGAAGGCTTACACTACAATCTGGGCGTGAAGCTGCTCAACGACCGCTTCGGCATACAGGTGCGGGGCGGCTGCTCCTGTGCCGGCACCTACGGCCACTACCTGCTCGATGTGACCCGGCAGCTGTCCAGCATCATCACCGATCAGATCAACCACGGCGATCTGTCGGCCAAACCCGGCTGGATCCGCATGTCCATCCATCCCACCATGACCGATGCCGAACTGGAACAGATCCTGGACGGCATCGAGGCGGTGTACCACCATCATGAGGAATGGGGAAAGGACTACCGCTACGATCCCGGCATCAACGAATTCATCTACGTCGACGGCGACTTCCCCGACGAGACCCAGCTGGTGGACCGCTGGTTTACCGATGCGCTGGGGTGAATTGACTTGAGGTGAAGAGAGTTAAGTGTTTGCAAGCCAGAGGCTTTTGCCAGCTGAATTGCAAGCCCATGCTGTGAACTATTTGGTTATACAACGGTGTTTTCAACACATATGAAACGAGCTCAAAGCAAACGCATTTTCATGGATTACGCGGCCACCACCCCGGTGGACCCCGCAGTGATCGCAACCATGACGGAAGCCCTGCAGCGCTACCCCGGCAATCCCTCCTCCATCCATGCCGAGGGGCGGGAAGCCCGCGCCCTCATCGAGCAGGCCCGCAAGACGGTGGCCGGGGCCATCGGCGCTTCCATCGGCGAGGTGTTCTTCACCAGCGGGGGCACCGAGTCCACCAACATGGCCCTGAAGAATGCCGTGCGCGACCTCAATGTGCAGCGCATCATCTCCTCGCCCCTGGAGCACCACTGTGTGCTGCACTGCCTGGACACCCTTCAGCGCACCGAAGGCACCGAGGTGCTGTATCTCCAGGTGGACGGCAAAGGCCAGCCCGATCTGGAGGAACTGGACGTGCTGCTGAAGGAGGACGGCAAAAAGACTCTGGTGTCGCTCATGCACGCCAACAACGAGATCGGCACCCTGCTGGACCTGGATGCGGTAGCAGCCCTGTGCCGGGAACAGGGGGCGCTCTTCCATTCGGATACGGTGCAGACGGTAAGTACTTACGAGCTGGATGTATCCCGTACGCCCATCAGTTTTCTCACGGGCTCGGCCCACAAGTTTTTCGGTCCCAAAGGCGTGGGTTTCATCTACGTCAATGGCGACAACCTCATCGGACCCTACATCGACGGCGGCGCCCAGGAGCGCAACATGCGGGCCGGCACTGAAAACCTGCCCGGCATCCTGGGCATGGCCAAAGCGCTCGAGCTGGCGCTGGCCCGGAAAGACGAGCGGGAAGTCTATGTGCGCGGCCTGCGCGATGCCCTCTGGCAGCGCCTGCGCGAGTCCTTCGACGACCTGCAGGTGTACGGCGACCCCGGGCGGGGCCACTACAAGCTGCTCAATGTCTCCTTTCCGCCCTCGCCCCAGGCCGACCTGCTGTTGATGAACCTCGATATCGCCGGCATCAGCGTGAGCGGCGGTAGCGCCTGCAGTTCCGGCGCCGATGCGGGCTCCCACGTGCTGGACGCTCTGGTCGGCGACCCCGGCCGCAAGGCGATCCGCTTTTCGCTCTCTCACCTCAACACCATGGACGAAGTCGAGCAGGTGGTCAATACCTTGAAGGAGATCCTGCCGGCCTCAGTAGAGGCGTGACTCCTACTCATCAGACGACTCCCGGTCATCCGATGAATAGGAGCGATCACGGGCTCACTACTTCTTAATCCCCTCCAGATCCAGCAAGAAGGCGTACTCCATGGCCGTTTCCTTGTAGCGCTCGAAGCGGCCGGAGGCTCCGCCGTGGCCGGTATCCAGATTGGTGTAGAGCAGTAGAGGGGCCTCATTCGTTTTCAGCTCCCGCAGCTTGGCTACCCATTTGGCGGGCTCCCAGTACTGCACCTGGCTGTCGTGCAGGCCGGTGGTGACCAGCATGGCCGGATAGGCCTGGGCTTCCACATTGTCGTAGGGCGAGTAGGACTTGATGTATTTGTAGTAGGTCTCGTCATTGGGGTTGCCCCACTCGTCGTACTCGAAGGTGGTGAGGGGAATGCTTTCGTCCAGCATGGTGGTGACCACATCCACGAAGGGCACAGCGGCGATCACGCCGTTGAACAGCTCCGGTGCCATGTTGATGACGGCACCCATGAGCAGGCCGCCGGCGCTGCCGCCCATGGCGTAGAGGTGCCCGGGGCTGGTGTAGTTTTGGGCCACCAGGTACTTGCCGCAGGCAATGAAGTCGGTGAAGGTGTTCTTCTTGTTCAGCAGCTTGCCGTCCTCATACCATTGCCGCCCCAGTTCCTGCCCGCCGCGGATGTGGGCGATGGCGAAGGCGAAGCCGCGGTCCAGCAGGCTCAGGCGCACGGAGCTGAAGTAGGGGTCCATGCTGGCACCGTAGGAGCCGTAGCCGTACAACAACAGGGGCTGCTTGCCGTTCTTCTCAAAGCCTTTGCGGTACACCAGGCTGATGGGGATCTTCGTCCCGTCGGAGGCCGTGGCGTGCAGGCGCTCGCTCTGATAGTTTGCCGGATCGAAGTTCGGGTCCAGCACTTCCTGCTGCTTGAGCTGGGTGAACTCCCGGCTGCGCATGTTGTAGTCGTACTGGGTGTTGGGCGTGGTGAGGGAGGTGTACGACAGGCGCAGCAATTCGGTGTCGAACTGCGGGTTCACCGTCGTGTAGGCCAGGTAGGCGTCCTCCGGAAATTCGATGTAGTGCTCCTCGCCCTTCCAGGGCCGCACCCGCAGGCGGGTGATGCCCTCCTGGCGCTCGCTCAGCACCAGGTAGTCCTGAAAGATGTCCATGCCCTCGAAGAGCACCTCCTCGCGATGGGGGATGATCTCCTCCCAGTGCTCTTTGGTGGTGGCATCCTCCGGGCAGGCCATCAGGCGGAAGTTCTGGGCATTCCAGTTGGTGCGGATGTAGAACTTGTCTCCGTAATGGGCGATGCTGTACTCCAGCTTGCGCTCGCGGGGCTGGATCAGCCGGAAGCGGCCCGTGGGCTTGTCGGCTTCCAGCACGCGATACTCGTCGGACAGGGTCTGGCTGGAGCCGATCACCAGGTATTTCTTGGATTTGGTCTGGTACACAAAGGTGCTGAAAGTGGGGTCTGCTTCGTGAAAGACCTCCACGTCCTCGCTGACCGGCGTACCCAGCTTGTGCCGCATGATCTTGTACACGCGCAGGGTCTCGTCCTTGAGGCCGTAGAAGACGTGCTCGTTGTCGGCGGCCCAGGCGCAGGCGCCGTAGGTGTTGGGAATCTCGTCGGGCAGCATTTCGCCGGTCTCCAGGTTCTTGAAGCGCAGGGTGTAGATGCGGCGGCTGAGGGTGTCCTCGCCGAAGGCCAGCAGCTTGTTGTCCGGGCTCACGTTGCGGCCGCCCACGGCGTAGTAGGCGTAGGACTTGGCCAGCTCGTTCACGTCCAGCATAATCTCCTCTTCGGCCTCCAGGCTGCCTTTCTTCCGGGCGTAGATGGGGTATTCCTTGCCCTTCTCGTAGCGGGTGAGGTAGTAGTACCCGTTGTCCTTGTACGGCACGCTTTCGTCATCCTGCTTGATGCGGCTCTTGATCTCCTCGAACAGGGCCTCCTGAAAGGGTTTGGTGTGGCCCAGTACGGTATCCAGGTAGGCGTTCTCCGCCTTCAGGTAGTCGATCACCTCGGGATTTTCCCGCTCGTTGAGCCAGTAGTACTTATCGATGCGCGTATCGCCGTGAATGCTCAGCTCTTTGGGCTTTTGAGCGGCCTTCGGCGCTTCGGCTTCGAGCTGTTGAAAGGAGTCTTTCAGGGTCATGGGTTTGTCGGATTCGTTTTGACAGGCGGTAAGGGTTACTATCAGCAACCCATACCCGAAAAGAGATCGTAGGTTCATGTGTTTTGAATTTATTCAAAGACAAACGACAACCGGATATACGTTGCAAACCAATTGGAATGAACGCATGGGTTATGCTGCGAAATAGTAGAGTTTCCCATTCACCTCGATCTCGAAGTTCATGATGTTGGGCCAACGGGGATCGTCCAACTCTTTTTCCCAGGCTTTGACCTCGGCCTTGAGCTCCTTCACTACCCGGGGGTATTGTTCGGCCAGGTTGGTAGTCTCGTTCTTGTCGTTTTCCAGGTCGAAGAGGAGGTCGTAGCCGGCTTTTTCGTCGTAGATCAGCTTCCACTTGCCCTTGCGGATGGCGCGGTTGGTGTGCGAGCGCCAGCAGAGAGCCTCGTGGGGGCTGCCGGCTGTTTGGCCCCTCAGGTAGGGGATGAGATTTACCCCGTCAAACACGCGATCTTCGGGCAGGGGGATGCCGGCCTCTTCGGTGCCGGTCGCGAAGAAGTCCATCAGGCTCACCGGCCGGCGGTAGGCCGTCCCGGCCGGGATGGTACCCGGCCAGCGCATGATGAAGGGCACATTGATCCCGCCTTCAAACAGCGTCATCTTACCGCCGGCCAGCGGGTGGTTGGTGGTGGCCTGGGTGTAGGTGGCCCCGCCGTTGTCGCTGGCAAAGCAGATGAGGGTGTTTTCGGCCAGGCCCAGGCTGTCCACGGCCTGGACGATCCGGCCCACCGCATCGTCCAGGGCCTGGATCATGGCGTAGTACACCCGCTTGTTGCGATCCTTCACGTGGGCGAATTGATCGAAGTATTTTTTCGTGGCCTGGAAGGGGGTGTGGGGCGCGTTGAAGGGCACATAGGCGAAGAAAGGCTCGTCCTGGTGAGCCGCAATGAAGCGCACCGTCTCCTCGGCAATGGCCGTGGTGAGGTAGCGGTCCTCCTGGATCTCCTGTTCGTTGCGGCGGATAGCCCAGAGCCCCTGCCGGCCTTTGCCCCAGATGTAGTCGTTGGAGAAGTCGCTGTGCTGGTGGTTGACGATGCCGGGATCGGTGGTGTCGGCAAAGAGCGTGAAAGCCTCGTAGAAGCCGTACATCTCGTCGAAGCCGCGGGCGGTGGGCACCAGCCGCTCGTGATGACCGACGTGCCACTTGCCCATCATGGCCGTGGCGTAGCCTGCGGCATCCAGCAGCTCGGCCAGGGTGTATTCGGCCGGCGGGATGCCCTGCTTCTCCTGGGCCTCGGCATCGGGAAAGCTCACATTGTGGTTCACCTTCCAGTTATCGGTATCGATGAAGTGCTTGAAGACGTAGTACTCCAGACGGTTCTTGGGGTACCGGCTCTGCGGCTGCAGCTCGTAGCCGAAGCGCTGCTGGTAGCGCCCGGTGAGGGTGCCGGCACGCGAGGGGCTGCAGATGGGGGAGGTAGCGTAGCCTTCCGTGCACACGGCGCCCTCGGTGCCCAGGCGGTCGAGGTGCCGGGTCGTCAGGTGGGGGCTGCCGTAGAGGGAAATGTCGGTGAGGCCCAGGTCGTCGGCCGTGATGAGGATGATGTTGGGCTTGCTGCTGGGATCGCGACCGGCATGATCCGCTTCGATCTGCTGCAGGTAGGCCTCTTTGCGGGCCACAGCGGCTTCGTCAAAGGTGATGTCCCATTCGTCGGAGGTCATGGGCAGGAGCAGGTAGCCGAGCCCGGCAAAAAGGCTGATGCCGAGCAGGATGGTCGGTCGTACTTTCATGAGTCGCGTGCTTGGGTGTTTTCAGGAAAAACGAAGGTACAAAGGCTGTGGTTTTTTGGATCGGGTGTTTTGAAGCCATCTGAAAAATGTTTTTGACGGCGAAAAGGAGACCGGCCTGCCGAAGGCAAGCTCGCAGACTGCAGACTTGGGACTCAGGACTTGGGACTCAGGACTTGGGACTCAGGACTTGGGACTCA
>JAJDFU010000027.1 GCA_020528935.1 Saprospiraceae bacterium
GTCCCCACTTCCTCCTTCGCCTGATCGCCCAGCGCCTTGCGGTGGACCTTGCCGGTGGCGCTGACGGGGATCTCGTCCAGCAACTGGAAGTATTTGGGCACTTTGAAGGCGGCCATCTTGGTCTTGCAATAGGCCTTGAGGTCGGGCAGGGTTTCGCCGGGCATGGCCACCACATAGGCATAGCCCACCTCGCCCCACTTGGGGTCGGGCACGCCCACTACCACGGCCTGGGCCACGGCGGGGTGCTCCAGCAGCATGCGCTCCACCTCGGCGGGGTACACGTTCTCGCCCCCGGAGATGAACATGTTCTTGATGCGATCCACGATGAAGAGGTAGCCCTCCTCGTCGCGCACGGCCATATCGCCGGAGTGGAACCAGCCGTCCACGATGGTCTTTTGGGTGGCGGCCTCGTTGCGCCAGTAGCCGGGCGTGACCATGGGCCCGCGAAAGAGCAGCTCGCCGGCCTCGCCGGGTGGCACTTCCTCCCCTTTGGAATCCACCAGGCGGGTCTGCACGTAGAAGTTGGGCCGCCCGATGGACCCCTTCTTGCGCACGGCATCGCGCTGGTGCAGGGAGGTGAGGTTGGGGCCCACCTCCGTCATGCCGAAGCCCTGCCGCACGGGTATGCCCTTGGCGTGCCAGGTCTCGATGAGGGGGATGGGCATGGGCTCGCCGCCCACGATGGCGTACATGAGGCTGCTGAGGTCGGCTTCGGGCCAGTAGGGGCTGTCGCTCATCATCTGCAGCACGGTGGGCACCCCCATAAAGATGGTGGCCTGTTCCTGCTCCAGCATGCGCAGCAGCTTTTCGGGCTCCACCCGTGGCATGAGCCCCACGAAGCCGCCCCGGTGCAGCAGGGGGGTGGTGAGCACGTTCCAGCCGCCGGTGTGGAAGGGCGGCAGGCAGGTGACGGTGCGGCTCTCGCTGTTGAGCAGCAGGCTGAGGGCCGTATTCACGCTGTTCCAGAAAAGCATCTTGTGGGAATAGAGCGCGCCCTTGGGAAAGCCCGTCGTACCCGAGGTGTAGAGGATAAAGACGGGATGGTCTTCCGGCACGGGCTGAAGGGGAAATTCGACCTCGCCCTCCCCAAAGGCGACGGCGCGCACCTCCCGCAGGGGCAGGCGGTGCCCAATGGCGGGGAAGCGCTCGCATTGGCGGATGGCGGCCTCGAACTGGTCCTGCCAGCACAGCAGGGCCGGCTCCGAATCGCCCAGCAGATAGTCGAGCTCGGGCGGCGCCATGCGGTAGTTGAGCGGCACCAGGGTGAGCCCCGACCTCTGGGCCGCCACGAAGAGGGCGATGTATTCGAGGCTGTTCTCGCTCAGCACGGCCAGGCGGTCGCCCGGGCGCAGGCCCAGGTCGCCGAACAACCAGGCCGCCAGCCGGTTGCCGGCGCGGTGAAGGGCAGCGTAGCTCAGCGCTTCCCCCGTCTCCAGATCCTTTACCGCAATAGCCCCGGGCTGATACACCGCCCAGCGGGCACACCAGTCTTGTCCGTAGGTCATGATTTCCGTGTTTCAGGGTTTCGGTGATTTGGGATTTCCAGATCCGCAGTCTGCATACTTTCCTTCCTTCCCCAACCAGCCAGTCACCCATCCAATTTACAACCGAAAGGCCGCACTGGCAAACGACAGGCCGCCGCCGGAGCCCACAAAGAAGGCCAGCTCGCCTTCACGCAGCTTGCCCTGCTCCCAGGCGTGATTGTAGGCCATGGGGATGCAAGCCGAGCCGGTATAGCCGTACTCCTGCATGATGGTGTGGCCCCGCTCGCGGGACACGCCCAGGCGGTCCAGGGTTTCCCAGATGGCATTGATGTTGATCTGGGTGATGAAGAAGTGATCCACTTCATCTGGCTCCACCTGCAGCCGCTCGCAGAGGTTGCGGATCATGCGGGTCCAGATCTCGGGATTCAGCTCCTTGGGGAATTTTTTCACGAATTTCAGCAGGTGGTCCTTTTCGGCCACCACGGCCTCGCTGATGGGATGGCGGGTGCCGCCACCGTAGATGCCCATCGATTCCTTGTATTCGCCCCTGGAGAGAAGCTCGCTGGCCA
>JAJDFU010000659.1 GCA_020528935.1 Saprospiraceae bacterium
GGAGGCGTCATACGAGGTGTAGTAGCGTCTGGTGGGCTCGTAGATGTGTAGAATGGTCAGCCTTAATCGCGTCATCCCGGAATCGTTTCCCGCCGATCAGGGGCCGGAGCGTAGAGCCGATTCATTGGGCTTGCCTGGGCGAAGTGTTTGACCAAAGGGCGATGCCGGCCGGCACCCGCCAAAATTTCCGGCTTTGCATTGCTCCGCACCCCGGAGCCTTGCCGCCCTGCACCCCATGGTCGCTTTTCCTATCTTCGTTGACGATGAACCACATGTTCCTGTTCAAGATTGGCTTTCTTCCGGTTTCGCTGCTGGATGTGCTGGACGTGCTGATCGTGGGCTACCTCATGTACCAGATCTACAAGCTGCTGCGCGGCACGATCGCCTTCAACATCTTCATCGGCCTGCTCACCATGTACGTGCTGTGGTGGCTGGTGGAGCGCCTGGGCATGGATCTGTTCTTCGCTGTGCTGGATCAGTTTGTGAGCGTGGGGATCATTCTCATCCTCATCATTTTTCAGCCGGAGGTGCGGCGATACCTTCTGTTTCTGGGCAATACCACCCTCCGGCAGCGTTCCAACGTGCTGGGCCGCATCCTGGACCGCAACCTGGACACCTCCGACGCCCGCCAGGCCCAAAAGCGCATTATACGCGAAACCCTCCTTCGCATGGCGCGCCGCAAGACCGGCGCGCTCATCGTGCTCAGCCGGGAGGCCTCCCTGGAGGGGCTGGTCAATTCCGGTGTGGTGCTGGATGCGGTGCTGAGCGAAGCCATGCTGGAGAGTATTTTCAACAAAAACAGCCCCCTGCACGACGGGGCCGTGATCATCGACAAGAACCGCATTGAGCGGGCCTCGGCCATATTGCCCGTCTCGGAAAACCCCGACCTGCCCACCACCGTCGGCCTGCGCCACCGGGCCGCCGTGGGCATCACGGAGCGAGCGGATGTGGCCGCCTTCGTGGTATCGGAAGAGACGGGGCGCATCTCCTTTGCCTACGACGGCCGGCTCACCCAGCGCCTGGATGAAGAACAGATCGAACAGCTGCTGGATACCCATCTGGTCTGATCCAATTTTCTATCTTAACCGAAAATTCAAGCCGTAAATGGAAAACGTACAAGCCTATATTCAGGAGCACAAGGATCGCTTCCTGGAGGAGCTGATGGAATGGCTGGCCATACCCTCCATCAGCGCCGACCCGAAACACAAGCCGGATGTGCTCAAGGCCGCCGAATGGCTGGCCGATAAGCTGCGCCGGGCCGGAGTGGACCGGGCCGTCGTGGAGCCTACCGCCGGGCATCCCATCGTGTATGCCGAAAAAATGATCGATCCCGCCAGGCCGACCGTGCTCGTGTACGGGCACTACGACGTGCAGCCGCCCGATCCGCTGGAGCTTTGGGACAGCGGCCCCTTCGAGCCGGTGATCAAGAAGACGGACCTGCATCCGGACGGCGCCATCTTTGCCCGCGGCGCCTGCGACGACAAGGGTCAGGTGTATATGCACGTGAAGGCCTTTGAGGCCATGATGGAAAACGACGCCCTGCCCTGCAACGTGAAATTTATGTACGAAGGCGAGGAGGAAGTGGGCTCCGAAAACCTGGGGAAATACTGCGAGGCCAACAAAGACAAGCTCACCAGCGACGTCATCCTCATTTCGGATACGGCCATCATCGCCAACGACGTACCGACCATCACGGTAGGCCTGCGCGGACTGAGCTACGTGGAGGTGGAGGTGATCGGCCCCAATCGCGATTTGCATTCCGGCGTGTATGGCGGGGCCGTAGCCAATCCCGTCAATGTGCTGTGCGACATGATCGCCTCGCTGATCGACGAAAACGGCCACATCACCATCCCCGGCTTCTACGACGATGTAGAGGAGGTATCTGCCGAAGACCGGGCCGAGATGAACCGGGCCCCTTTTGACGAAACCGCCTACAAGAAAGACCTGGACATTGCTGCCGTGCAGGGGGAAAAGGGCTACACGACCATGGAACGCACTTCCATACGACCCTCGCTGGATGTGAACGGCATCTGGGGCGGCTACACCGGTGAAGGGGCAAAGACCGTACTTCCTTCCGAGGCGCATGCCAAGATCAGCATGCGACTGGTGCCTCATCAGGACTCCCACAAGATCACCGAGCTCTTCGCCAAGCACTTCACCAGCATCGCGCCACCCTCGGTGCGCGTGAAGGTCACCCCGCATCACGGGGGCGAACCGGTGGTGACCCCCACCGATACGCCCGAATACCGGGCGGCATCCCGAGCCATGGAAAAGACCTACGGCAAAACGCCCATTCCCCTCCGGACCGGAGGCAGTATTCCCATTGTGGCCTTATTTGAGGAGGTTCTGGGCGTGAAGTCCGTGCTCATGGGGTTTGGGCTGGACAGCGACAGCATCCACTCGCCCAACGAGCACTACGGCCTGTTCAATTTCTATAAGGGCATAGAAACCATCCCGTACTACTATCAGTACTACGCAGACCTGAAGTCGTAGCCGCCATGGCGGGATACCGCAGTGCGTTTATACAGGGGGGGAAGAGCGTGGCTCGCGCACTTCCCCTGTCCGCCTTGCTGCAGGCCAGCGGCCAGCGGCTGTTCCTGCCCTTCTATCACCTGGTAAGCGATGCACCGGAGCCGCATCTGCGGCACCTCTATCCGGTGCGCACGGTTCGACAGTTTCGGGAGGATATTCGCTATTTCAAAGCTCATTTTCAGCCCCTTAGGATACAAGACCTGCAAAAGTTGGTGAGGTCCGGCAAGCTCCCGTCCCGCCCCGCTTTTCTCCTGAGCTTCGACGACGGCTTCCGGGCGTGTGCCGAGGTGGTGGCGCCCATTCTGAAGGCCGAAGGCCTGACTGCCCTCTTTTTTCTGAATCCGGCCTTTCTGGATAATCGCGCGCTGTTCTTTCGCTGCAAGGCGAGTTTGCTGATCGAACAGGTGCGCCGGGACGGGCATGCCGAACAAGCGGCCCGGGAGTGGTTGGCAGCGCAGGGGCGAGCAGGGGAGTCCATATCCGAACTTTTACTTTCCATCTCCTACGGCCGGCAGCACCTCCTGGACGAGTTGGCCGCTCTGTTGAAGGTTTCTTTCCGCGAATTTCTGGATCGGCAAAAGCCCTACCTGAGCGTCGATCAGGTTCGGCAATTGCAGGCCCAGGGGTTTCAGTTGGGGGCGCACAGCATGGATCATCCCCTGTATGCCGAGCTGCCCCTGGAGGAGCAACTGCGCCAAACCCGCGACAGCCTGGCCGTTCTTCGGGAGCAGTTCGGTACCGCGGGCCGCTACTTTGCCTTCCCCTTTACCGATCACGGGGTGCCGGCGGCCTTTTTTAAGCGGCTCCAGGGCGCGCTGGATCTCAGCTTCGGCGGAGCCGGGCTCAAGCGGGACGTGGTGCCGCAGCATCTGCAGCGCATTCCCATGGAGATGGGGCCGCTGAGCGCCCGGGAGATCGTGCAGGGCGAGTTGTTGTACCACCTGGCCCGGAAGCCCTTCGGCAAGAACCAAATCCGGCGGGCATGATCCGGTGGAAACTCCTGAACCGGCGCGAACTGGATGCCTTCACCGGCTCGGAGGCCTACCGGCGCATGCCCCACCTGCCCATCAGCCGCCACCGGGCGCAGTCGCAGATCGCCAATCCCCGCGCCGGAGCGGAGGACGTGCTGCTCATCCTGGCTTTTCGGGCCGACAAGCTGGCAGGCTACCTGGGTTTACTGCCCGACTTTTTCCGGGATCGTGCCGGTCGCTTTCAGGTAGCCGCCTGGATGAGTTGCATCTGGGTGGATGAGAGTCAGCGGGGCCAGGGCATTGCCCGGCAGCTGGTGGAGAAGGCGCTGGATGTCTATGAGGGGCGCCTGCTGGCTACCGAGTTTACGGCACCGGCTAAGCGCCTCTACGACAAGCTGGGTTCCTTTGCCGATCTGACCCGGCTGGAGGGGCGGCGATGGTACCTGCGCTCGGCCCTGGCCCGGCTGCTTCCCCCCAGGCATCCCTTTTTTGCCCGCATGCGGCCGCTGCTGCGCGCTATGGACCGCCTCGCCAATGCCGTGCTGGATTTGCGCTGGCTGTTCGGCCGTCCCGGCCTGGGCGAGCTGCGCCTGGAGTTCGTCAATCGCGTAGATGAAGAGCTGGGTGCCTTCATCCGGGCGCATCGGGGGGGCGACCTGTTCCGGCGCGGCCGGGAAGAACTCAACTGGATGCTGGAGCTACCCTGGATCCTGCAGACTCCCCAGCCCGACGACTGCGCTCGCCGGTACGCCTTTTCGGCTCAGGCCCGCCGGTTTGTGCAGAGTGGGGTGAAGGTGTATGGGCGGGATGGCCGCTTACTGGCCTTTTTGCTGTTCACCCTGCGCGACGGACACCTCAAGCTGCCCTATGCGTACTGGACCGACGACGGTCTGGAAGCCGCCGCTCGCGTCGTTCGCTGGCATTGGGTAGCCTGGCGGGTGGATCTGTTCACCACCTTTCAGCCGAATCTGGTGGAAGTGCTGAGCGCCGGCACCCGGCCGGCTCTGGCGCAGCGGGCGCAAGGCCGGGCGTATCTGGTGGGCAAAAGCCTGGCGGAGCGACTTCCCGGGGAGTTTACCATCCAGGAAGGCGACGGGGATGTGGGGTTCACCTAGTACCCCGGGCTTCTCCATCCCCGGCGGTAATGCCATTGATCGCCGCCATTCCGGCGGTCTTCAGGCCTCGGCTCCTTCGGCGGGCATTTCCGCATCGGATCCATCGGTGGAGCTATTGGCGTTGACGGAGTACATATACAACTCGCCCAGGTTCTTAAAGGGCAACTTCCCCCGGTAAGAGCAAGGAACACGATCCTGGATGCCATCGTAAGGCACCTGGGAACTGTTGATGACGACGGCCTCGCTGACGCCTTCCATGCGGGCAGCGACATTGACGGTATCGCCACAGATATCAAAGGCAAATTTTTTGGCGCCCACCACGCCGGCGATGAGCGGGCCGGTGTGTATGCCTATGCGCGCTTCAAAAAAGGTGCGGCCTTCGGCTTGGCGTTCGGCCTTCCATCTTTTCAGAAAGGCCTGCATTTCCAGGGCGGCCTCCACCATGCGATAGGTATGCTCCGGGTCCGGATTGGGCAATCCGCCGGCGCACATGTAGGAATCGCCGATGGTCTTGATCTTTTCGAGCCCGTACCGGGTGGCGATCTCATCGAAGGCCTTGAAGCAGTAGTCCAGGTCGTTGATGAGCTCTTCGGGCGACATGGACTTGGACTTTTTACTAAACCCCTCAAAGTCGGCGAAAAGCACGCTGGCCGTCTCGTACTCGCGGGCCTGGGCACTTCCCCGCTGCTTGAGCTCGTCGGCAATGACCTTGGGCAGGATGTTGAGCAAGAGGTTTTCGGAGCGCTCGCGCTCGCGCTCAATGATCTTGTTTTTCTCTTCCAGCACGCGATTGTGACTTCGAATGGCCAGGAAGCGGGAGAGCAGGCCCAGGGCTATGATCAGGGCGACACCGGCCAGGCCTAAAAAGAGGTTGCGCTGCTGGTTGCGCTGTTCCAGGAGCAGGTTCTGCTCGGACAAAGCCAGGGAATCGCGCAGGCCCCGTATGGAGAGGGAGTCCACCAGGGACTTTTGCTGGGCCAGCAGTAGCTCCTGGCGCATTTGCTCCTTGCTCATGTTCGAGATGGCCGCCGCCTGGTCGTTTACGGTGCGCTGCAGCAGGGCGCGTTCTTCGCTCAGGTCCTCTATGGTCGCATTGAGCTCGGCCGTGGTGGATTTGATGCGGGCCAGGGCCTCCTCGTCCAGTTCCGGCGTTCCGGCATCGAGGGTGGCCCGTTTTGAGGCTGCATTCATGCGGTTGTTCAGCAGGGCCAGCTCTTGCTGCCAGAATTCGACGTCCTTCTCGCGGCCGCGAAGCCGGGCGATGCGAAGCAGCAGGATCGCATTTTCCCGCCGCAGGCCAAGTTCCTTGTCGCGGGGAAGCAAGGACAGGCTTTTTTCCAGGTAGCGCCTGGCCCGTTTTTCCCGGGACAGCCGCCGGCGGGCTTTTCCACGGTAGTGACAGGCTTTGGCACAGTAGGGACCACGGTTCACGTCTTCGCACAGCTCGAGGGCTTGGTCGGAATAATCTCAGCACAGCAAAT
>JAJDFU010000378.1 GCA_020528935.1 Saprospiraceae bacterium
CCTACGAACTGGGCACCGGCCAGGAGCCCAAGCTCGAATTTACCTTTGTAAAAGTGGCCCGCGGGGAAGGCCAGTACGTCTGGCTCGACTCCCTGTACAACAACGACGGCATCATCCAGCCCAACGAGATGGAGATCGCCCCCTTTGCCGACCAGGCCGATTACGTGCGCGTGACCACCGTTACCGACGAATTCGTACCGGCCGACTACGTCAACCTCAACCAGAGCCTGCAGCTCAACCCCAAGGCCGTCTTTTACGACCGGGGCGGCCTTCTCAAAGTCTTGTCGCTGTTCTCGGCCCAATCCTCCCTGATCATCAACCGGCGCACCCGCCCCGGCGAGGGCGTGCGCCGGTTCAATCCCTTTCAGCTGGATGTGGCTGACACTTCGTTGGTGGCCGTGAGCTCCAACATGCGCAACCTGCTGTTCTTCAACCGGGCCCACCCGGTGTTCGGCGGCGAGCTCGGCCGCAACGATCAGCGCAGCAAGACCGTGCAGACCACCGGCTTCGAAAGCCGTCGGCTCACCGAGCAGTTTGCCAAGGGAAGATGGAACCTGGACCAACAGTGGAGTACCAGCCTGGCATTCACCTTCGGCCAGCGGCAAAGCGATTCCGAACAGTTTGAAGAACGACGCTACCTGCTCCGGTTCTACCGGCTGGAACCCGAATGCACCTTTCAGCCCACCCGCAGCTTCCGAACCCGCCTTCGCTACCGCTTCGAACAGCAAGCCAACCGGCAGGGCGAAGCGGGCGAACGCAGCAGCAGCCACGACCTGGGGCTGGAACTCACGCTCAACAGCGGGGGAAAGTCTTCCATCCGGGCCGACTTTTCCTGGGTACAGGTCCTGTTCTCGGGCCGCCCCAACTCGCCGGTCGGCTTTGCCATGCTCAACGGCCTGCAGCCCGGCCGCAACCTGCTGTGGTCCTTCAACCTGGACCGGCAGCTGGCCCGCAACCTGTTGCTGAGCCTCAACTACGAGGGACGGCAGACCGGCCAGGCGGGCGTTGTGCACGTCGGGCGCGCCCAAATTGCCGCCACCTTCTGATTTTTTTGTTCAAAGGATTTCATTCCCCAAGTTTTTTTCGGGCGGACCTGCAAGATTCCGTATTTTTTGGCCGCTAAAAATCTGCTTAACCCCTCATCACCCCAATTAGGAATGAATCCCGTTTATTACTTTTCTGTTTTTCTGCTATTGACTTTTGCCCCGGCCCTGCAGGCGCAGTACTGGACCAGCAGCTCACCGCAGGCCGTACCGCGCTCGCAGAATGATGTGGAATTTCCCTTCGCCCAGTCTTACCACCTGGTGGCCCTGGATGCGCCGGCCCTGCTGGCACAGCTCAAAAAAAGCAGCCGCAGGCCGGTGCGCGTTCAGCTGCCCATGCCCGACGGCAGCCTGGCCACCGCCTATGCCGAGGAAGACCCCGTGATCGCGCCGGGCCTGGCCGAAAAATACCCGGAGCTGAAAACCTATCGCATCCAGTCCGAGCGCATTCGCGGCCGCATCGGCTGGACGTACAAAGGCTTTCACGCCTCCCTGCGCACCCCGCAGGGCCGCGTCTGGATCGATCCCTACCTGCTGCAGCAGCGCACCCATTACAAGGTGTACTACGTCGGCGAGAACCTTCGCCTGGCCGCCCGACAGCCCTTCGTGTGTGATGTGGACGGGGAAACCCTGGATCCCGGCGCCCTGTTTGCCGAGCCGGATGGCGCCGACCAAAGCCTGCAAGCCCGGGCTGCCGGCCCCATTCTCACGCGCACCTACCGGGCGGCCGTAGCCTGCACCGGCGAATACGCTCAGTTTCACGGCGGCACGGTGCAGCAGGCCCTGTCGGCGATCGTCGTGGCCATGAACCGGATCAATGAGGTGACCGAAACCGACCTGGCCGTGCGCCTGGAGCTGATCGAAGACAACGACCAGATCGTCTTTCTGGATCCCGACACCGATCCGTTCAACAATGCCAATCCCGGCACCCTGCTGTCCAATGTGCAGTCGGTCATCAATCAGAATATCGGCATTGCCAATTACGACGTGGGCCACGTCCTGAGTACCGGTCCTTCGGCAGGAGGCGGTATCGCAACCCTGGAAGGGGTTTGCTTCGGCACCAGAAAGGGCAACGGCGTATCCACCCGGGCCCAGCCGGTCAACGACCCCTTCGTGATCAACATCCTGGCCCATGAGTTTGGGCACCAGTTCGGTGCCAGCCACACCATGAGCAGTTGCCAGAACGTCAGTCCGTCTACAGCTTACGAGCCGGGAGGCGGCTCCACCATCATGGGCTATGCCGGCATTTGCTTGCCGGAGAACAACATCGTCCTGAATGCCGATCCCTATTATCACACCGCCTCGCTGGAACAGATCTTTCGATACATGCGCACCGGCAATGGCAACAACTGCCCGGTCTTTGAAGATTTCGGCAATACCGAACCCGAACTGAACCTCGACTATGAAGACGGCTTTTTCATTCCCATTTCCACCCCCTTTGAGCTCAGGGCGGCAGCTACCGATGCCGAGGACGATTCCCTGACCTACTGCTGGGAGCAGTTCGACAAGGAGGAAGGCGTACAAACTCCACCGGGACAGCCCATCGGCAACTGTCCTCTCTTTCGCTCCCTGCCACCGACCTCTGATCCCACGCGCATTTTTCCCAGACTCAGCGCCATCCTCAACAATCAGTCATTCCGCGACGAGGTATTGCCCGACTACAGCCGCGACCTCACCTTCCGCTGTACGGTGCGCGACAACCATCCCGGCGGGGGAGCTGCCGTGTGGGATCAGATCGCCTTCAAAGCCACGGCACAGGCCGGTCCCTTTCTGGTGACGCACCCCAATTCGGATACGGTGGTATGGACGGCCGGCGATTACGTGGAAGTGACCTGGGACGTAGCCAATACCGATCAGGCGCCGGTCAACTGCCGGTTTGTCAACGTCCGGCTATCGCTGGACGGAGGCCTCACCTACCCCATCCTGCTGGCCGAGCGCACGCCCAACAGCGGCTCGGTCTTCGTGAGCGTGCCCAAAGTGGAATCCGACGACGTTCGCCTGCGGGTGGAAGCCGCCGACAACATCTTTTTCGATCTGTCCAACCGGGATTTCAGCATCGAGCCCGCCACGCAACCCGGCTTCAGCCTGGAAGTGGATGCGCCCCGCTACCTGGAGGCCTGCACCCCCGTCACCCTGGAGATCCCCATCGCGACGGACTCCCTGCTGGGCTTTGCCAATCCGATCAGCCTGGACCTGGTGAGTGCGCTTCCCGACGGCATGGATGCCGAATTTTCACCCGGCACGGTCATACCTTCCGAAACCAGCTTATTGCGGCTTACCATACCCAATACCCTGGATGCACAGGAAGTGGATCTCCGGCTGCGCGCCTCAGCCGTGGGTGCGGATACGACCTTCCGCGACCTGACCCTGCGCATCATTTCCAACAATTTCTCGGACTTGCAAATGGTGGAGCCCCAGGATGGCGAAACGGGTATTTTGCTCACCGCCAACTTTGCCTGGCGCGACAATCCCAACGCCGACACTTACGATATCGAAATTGCCACCAGCCCGGCCTTCGGGCCCACGACCGTGGACGCCGCCACCGGCCTCACCGATACCTTGTTTTCGCCCTCCATCCTCTTTGAGGAAAACACCTTGTACTACTGGCGCATACGGCCGGCAAACGACTGCGGAAAGGGCGACTGGCTCCTTCCCTTCGGCTTTCACACCTTCAATGCGGTGTGCAATACGCGCAAGCCGGGAGACGTACCGGTAAACATTCCCGCCACCAGCATGGCCACCGTGGAATCCAGGATATTCGTGACCGAGGGAGGGGCCGTCAACGACATCAACCTGCCCATCGTGCGCGGCAGCCACAATATCGTGCGCGACATACGGATCAGCCTGGTCAGCCCGGCCGGCACCGCCGTGCGGCTTTTCGACCAGCAGTGCGGCGGCACGGCCCCCTTCAACCTGGGCTTTGACGACGAGGCTCCCCAGCCCATTCAGTGCCCGCCGGACGATGGCATCGTCTTCCAGCCTGTGGAGCCCCTGGCCGCCTTTGACGGGGAAAACACGCAGGGCGAGTGGACCCTGCGCATCGAAGTGCCCAACTTCGGCGGCGGCGGCGCGCTGGAAGACTGGGAGCTGGAGTTTTGTGCCAACATCACGCCCACGAATCCCGTGCTGTTGCGCAACGACACCTTTTTCACTCCCCGCTCGGTGGTGAACACCATCCTGAACGACCGGCTGCAGGTAGCGGATGACGAGCAGGGTCCCGGCGAGCTGGTCTACACCCTGGTCACTGTCCCTCAACACGGGGAGCTGCGGGACTTCGACCGGGCGCTGAAAGTGGGCGACACCTTCACCCAAACCACTATTGATATCGGCGCATTGCTGTACGAGCACAACGGCGACGACAACGCCATCGACGGCTTTGCCTTCACCGTAAAGGACGGCACCGGCGGCTGGCTGCCTACCCAGTTCTTCCGCATCGCCTACGATCCGGACGCGCCGGTAAGCACCTCCGAGCCTTCCTTTGCCGAGCGGCTGCGCATTTTTCCCAATCCGGCAGGGAGTCGCCTGTACATCGATTGGGAGCAGCCCAGCTCGAAGGATATCCAATTGGCGCTCTTCAATGCCCAGGGGCAGCAGATGGCTCTGCGGAGGTATGCGGGTACGGCGCAGCGCATCGCACTGGATATCGGCCATTTGCCGCCCGGGATGTACATCCTGCAATTGCGTTCCGGCGAGCAGGGGGTGAGCCGGAAAGTGCAAATCGCGCGCTAGGAACGCAACGGTCCCCAAAGCAGGGAAGCGAACGCGTGGCCGCACGGGTTCGCTTCTTTTTTTATTGGGTAAGCGACAAAGACCCCAATCATCCAGGGCTTTTTCCGGCAATTTCAAGACATTTGTCCCGGTTTTTGATCCATTCCAACTAATTCTAGCTCTTCATCCTCATGACAAGGCATTCGATTATCCTCTTTTTCCTCTTTTGGTGTATGTTTTCCCAATCCGTTCATGCGCAGTCCTTCTGGCGCGAGGTAAGCCCGGCGCAGATCGAGCTCCCGGAGCGCGCAGAGGTACAGCTCCCCCTTTCCGAATACCGGACCCTGGCGCTGGACTATCCGAGCCTGAAGAAGGCGCTTTCCGGCATCCCCCCGGAAGCTCAGGCCCCGCTGGCGGAATCGCCTTATCTGCTGGCCCTTCCGCTTCCGGAGGGCGGTACGGAAACCTTCCGGCTGGAGGAGACCCGCGTCATGGCATCCTCCCTGGCGGAGCGATATCCACACATCCGCACCTACCGGGGCATCAGCACGACTGACCCGAGCCGGACTGTCCGCCTCGGATACGGCACCAACGGCTTTTACGCCAACTTCCATGCCGCGGAGGGCGAAGTGTTCATCGAGCGCTACGCAAACCGGCAGACGAAATACTACGTGAGCTACTACCGGCGGCACGTTCTGGCACAGGCCACCTCCCCTCTGGCCTGCGGATACGATCCGGAAGCAATGGAAGAGCTCCTGGACCAGTGGAGCGAGCGGGAAGCCCCCGCCCAGCAGCGCGATGCGCGAGACGGCGCGCCGATCGAATTGCGCACCTACCGCTTTGCGATCATCAACACCGGAGAATTTGCCGAATCCAAAGGCTTCACTACCGTGGACGAAGTGATGTCGGCCTTCGTGGAGATCGTGAACGTGCTCAATGGCCTGCTGGAAAGCACCATAGCGATACGCGTGGAGATGATCCCCTCCAACGAGGCGCTGATCTATCTGGATTCGGATACCGACCCCTTCAACACAGGCGATGTCGGTACCTCCTTGCTGGGGCAAAGCGCACCGGCCATCGAACAATCCATGATCCCTTCCTCGGCTTACGATATCGCCCATGTGTTTACCGGCCCCTGCCAGGATGTGGGCGGTGTCGTGAGTGGAGCGGCCTGCGGTATAGGTAAAGCGCGAGGCGTGACCTGCTTTTTCAGTTCGAACATCCTGGCTACAGCCCGGGGCACCCTGGCCCACGAGGTCGGGCACCAGCTTTCCGCTTCCCACTCCTGGAGCAACTGCCCCGGCAACCTGGGGCAGCTGGCATCGGGTTGGGCCTACGAAC
>JAJDFU010000371.1 GCA_020528935.1 Saprospiraceae bacterium
GAGCTGGCTTCGGAAGGCCAGGACAAATACCAGTTTGGCCTGGCCCAGGCCTATGAAGCTGCCGGCCAGACGTCCAATGCCATTTCCGCCTACGAAAAGATCACCAGCGGCAAATACGCCGAGCGGGCCCAGTACCAGGCCAAGCAGCTGAGCGGCAACTAACAGCCGATCGGCGGTTGCGCTCAAAAGCCGGTTTCCCAGGGAGGGAACCGGCTTTTTTGTCGGGCAAAAAAAAGAAGCCTTCTCCCCGAAGGCTTCCTCATACCAATTAACGATCGTTCAGGCTGTAAAGCAAAAGGCTGAAGAAAAGCAGCCTGCCGCTTAGCCTGTGTTACATCATGCCGTCGTAATCCATACCGGCGCCGGCCATGGAGTTGTCCTTTTTCGGCTCCGGCTTGTCGTTGATGGCGCACTCGGTGAGCAGTACCATGCTGGCGATGCTGGCGGCGTTCTCGAGCGCTACACGCGCCACCTTGGCCGGATCGATCACGCCGGCTTTCTTGAGGTCTTCGTATTGGGCCGTGCGGGCATTATAGCCGAAGGCATCCTTGCCGTCCAGCACTTTTTGCAGCACCACGCTGCCCTCCACGCCGGCGTTCTCAGCTATGGTGCGCAGGGGCGATTCCATGGCCTTGCGCACGATGTCCACGCCGATGAACTCGTCCTCGTTGTCGCATTCCACTTTCTTGAGCGCGTCGATGGTGCGCACGAAGGCCACGCCGCCGCCGGGCACGATGCCCTCTTCGATGGCGGCCCGTGTGGCGTGCAGCGCGTCATCCACGCGGTCCTTCTTCTCCTTCATTTCCACTTCGGTGGCGGCGCCCACATACAGTACGGCTACACCACCGGAGAGTTTGGCAAGGCGCTCCTGCAGCTTCTCGCGATCGTAGTCGCTGGTGGTGTTTTCCATCTGGGCCTTGATCTGGTTGACGCGAGCTTCGATGCGTTCTTCGACGCCCTTGCCGTTGACGATGGTGGTGTTGTCTTTGTCCACCTTCACCTTTTCGGCCTGGCCGAAGTATTCCATCGTCACGTTCTCCAGCTTGTAGCCCTGCTCTTCGCTCACCACCGTGCCGCCGGTGAGGATGGCGATATCCTCCAGCATGGCCTTGCGGCGGTCGCCGAAGGCAGGCGCTTTCACGGCCACGACCTGCAGGGTGCCGCGCAGGCGGTTCACCACCAGGGTGCCCAGAGCAGAGCCTTCAATGTCCTCCGCGATGATCAGTAGCGGGCGGTTCTGGCTGTTGGCCAGCTCCAGGGCGGGCAGCAGGTCCTTGATGTTGGAGACCTTCTTGTCGTGCAGCAGGATGAGCGGATTGTCGTATTCGACCACCATATTCTCGCTGTCGGTGACAAAGTAGGGCGAGAGGTAGCCGCGGTCGAACTGCATGCCGCTCACTTCCTCTACGTACGTCTCCAGGCCCTTGGCTTCCTCTACGGTGATGACCCCGTCGGTGGTCACGCGCTTCATAGCGTCAGCGATGAGGCCGCCGATCTCCTCGTCGCTATTGGCCGAGATGGTAGCCACCTGGCGGATCTTGTCGAAGTTGCCTTTCACTTCTTCGGAGAGGTCTTTGATATAGGTCACGGCATGTTGCACGGCCTTATCCATACCTCGCTTGATGTCGATGGGATTGGCCCCGGCAGTGACGTTCTTCAGGCCGGCATTGACCATAGCCTGGGCAAGGACGGTAGCCGTGGTGGTGCCGTCACCGGCCACATCGGCCGTCTTGCTGGCCACTTCCTTGGCCATCTGGGCGCCCATGTTCTCGAGTGGGTGTTCCAGTTCGATGTCTTTGGCGACCGTTACGCCGTCCTTGGTCACTTTCGGTGCGCCAAAACTCTTTTCGAGTACGACGTTGCGGCCTTTGGGGCCCAGGGTCACTTTCACGGCATTGGCCAGTTTGTCGACGCCTTTCTTCAGGCTTTCCTGAGCGCGGCTATTGAGTGTGATTTCTTTAGCTGCCATAATGTCAACGGAATTTTTTGTGTTAATGGAATTCGGATTGGAGACCCTTAACCGAGTACGGCCAAAATGTCATCCTCGCGCATGATGAGAAGTTCTTCGCCCTCCAGCTGGAACTCCTGACCGGCGTACTTGCCGTACAGGACCTGATCGCCGGCTTTTACCGTCATACTGTGGTCTTTCTTGCCGGGACCCACGGCGATGACCTCACCGCGCTGGGGCTTTTCCTTGGCCGTATCGGGGATGATGATCCCGCCTTTGGTCTTTTCCTCCGCGGGAAGCGGACGCACCACTACGCGATCGTTGATCGGCTTCAGCGTAGCGATGGGATGTTCTGCGGTTGCTACACTCATGGTTTTCGGATTTTAAATGGTTTACAAGAGACGTTTTGGATGGTTGACAGGTTCTTCTCACCTGTGCATCCCGTAAAAACGCCTACCAAATTTTGTGCCAGTTTGTATACAGCCGGAAGGGTATCCTGGGGAAGCTGTCAGTTTGGCACCCGGCGGGCTGAACCTTGGGGGAGGATGCGGGGTTTGGACGTTGATAACCGGACATAATTCTGAATGGATGGCATCAAATAAATGGACAGCCGGGCAACTGCCGGATCTCGGCGGCCAGATCGTGGTCGTCACCGGAGCGAACAGCGGCCTGGGCTTCGAATCTACGAAGGCCCTGACCAAAGCAGGTGCGCACGTGGTCATGGCTTGCCGCAATCCGGAAAAGGGCGAAGCAGCGGTGCGCGAGCTTCGCAAGGCCGTTCCGCGGGCCGATCTCGAATTGATGGAGCTGGATCTCGCCAGCCTGGAATCGGTCCGCCGCTTTGCGGAGTCCTTTCTGCGCCGGTACGATCAGCTGCACGTTCTCATGAACAATGCCGGGGTCATGGCCACCCCCTTTACCCGCACCGAAGAAGGTTTTGAGCAGCAGTTTGGCATCAACCATCTGGGGCATTTTCTGCTCACCAAGTTGCTCTGGGAACGCCTGGCTACTACGCCGGGCAGTCGCACGGTACAGGTGTCCAGCCTGGCAGCGGAGAATGGGGTCATTGACTTCGACGATCTCATGGGAGAGAAAGCCTACAAGCCCTGGAAGGCGTACAACCAGAGCAAACTGGCCGTTCTGATGTTTGCCCTGGAGCTACATCGCCGCCTACAAGGACAGAACAGGGCGCCCCTGAGCGTGGCTGCCCATCCGGGCGGTGCGTCCACCAACCTGGGCAATAACGTGCAGGCCGGGCCGCTCTTTCGCTTCTTCGGCAAATACATCTTACTGCCCCTGCTGCCCAGCGCGGAAAAAGGCGCCTGGTCGCAGCAATACGCCGCCACCATGCCCGATGTGAACGGAGGCGAGTACTACGGTCCGGACGGCTACGGGCAGTACTTTGGCTACCCCAGGAAAATTTCCCTCCCCCAAGCGGCTCAGCAGCCCGGGCTGTGGAAAAAACTCTGGGAGGTGAGCGAAGAATTGGTAGGCCAGCGCTTTGATCCCTCGTAAACCATGCGCCGGTCCACTCGTTTTTTAGGTGCACTGCAAACTACCATCTGATGAAAAAGCACCTCTTCGGCCTGGTTTTTTCCCTTTGTTCTTTTTTGCTGACCGCCCAGTCGCTGACCTACTACCTGCCTGAGATCGACTATGATCCGGATATTCCCAGCCCGGAGGAAGTGTTGGGTTTTCCCGTTGGTGCGCAGCACCTCACCCACGATCAGCTCTATTTTTACCTGCGCCGGCTAGCTGAGGCTTCCGATCGGCTGGTCCTTACGGAATACGCCCGCACCTATGAGAATCGCCCGCTGGTATACCTCACCATCACGGCTCCGTCCAATCACGCCCGGCTGGAGTCCATCCGGCAGCAGCATCTGGCGCTCAGTGATCCGGAGCAATCGGGTAGTGTGGATCTGGCCGAACAGCCCGTGGTACTCTACCAGGGGTACAGCGTGCACGGCAACGAGGCCAGCGGCGGCAATGCCGCCACGCTGGTAGCCTACTATCTGGCAGCCGGCAAAAGTGAGGCGGTGGAAAAGATCCTCCGCGAAACCGTTATTCTTTTGGATCCCTGCCTCAATCCCGACGGCTTTCACCGCTTTGCCACCTGGGTGAACATGCACAAAAACGAACACCTCACGGCCGATCCGCAGGATCGCGAGTACGATGAACCCTGGCCGGGCGGGCGCACCAATCATTACTGGTTCGACCTGAATCGCGATTGGTTGCTGGCCCAGCATCCGGAGAGCCGGGGCCGACTGGAGCTCTTTCACCGCTGGATGCCAAATGTGCTCACCGATCACCACGAGATGGGCACCAACAGCACCTTTTTCTTCATGCCGGGCATTCCCTCCCGCACGCATCCCCTTACCCCACCCGAAAATCAGGGCCTCACTGCCGAAATGGCCCGTTACCATGCCCGGGCCCTGGACGGCATCGGCAGCCTGTACTACACCCAGGAGAGCTTCGACGACTTCTACTACGGCAAGGGTTCCACCTATCCCGATGTGAACGGCGCGGTGGGCATCCTCTTTGAGCAGGCCAGCGCTCGCGGCCATGTGCAGGAGAGCCGCAACGGCCAGCTCACCTTCCCCTTTGCCATTCGCAACCAGGTGCGCACCAGCCTGAGCACCCAACGCGGCGCCCTGGAACTGCGCGAAAAGCTGCTGGCCTACCAGCGCGATTTTTACCGCGACAATCTGGCGGAAGCCCGAAGGCGGGGCGTTCAGGCCTATGTGTTCGGTACGGATGGTGATGAAGTACGCAGCGGGCATCTGATCGACATCCTGCTGCGCCACCGCATCGAGGTGTATCGCCTGGCCAAGGATGTGAAAGCGGCCGGACAGGACTTCACGGCCGGTTCGGCCTACGTCGTGCCGGGGGCGCAGCGCCAGAGCCGCTTGGTGCAGGCCCTGTTCGATACCCTGACGGTATTTCAGGACAGCCTGTTCTACGATGTGTCCAGCTGGACCCTACCCCTGGCTTTCAACCTGCCCTACGCCGCCCTGGGCCAAAAAGATTTCCAGCCCAGGCTGCTGGGCGAAGCCGTGCGGGATGTTCCGCAGAACCCCCTTCCGGAAGGTATTCCGGCGGCGGATTACGCCTACCTGCTACCCTGGAGCCGTTACGACGCGCCGGCGATGCTCAGCCGCATCCTGGACGGCGGCCTGAAGGCCCGGGTGGCCGAGCGGCCTTTTACGCTGGAGGGGCAGCGCTACGAGCGCGGCACCGTCGTGATCCCCGTGCAGCAGGAAGGCTATACTCCGCCAGAGGTGGCCGGGAAAATGCAGGCCCTGCACCGGGCGCAGCCCGGTCTGCTGGAGGTGGCCGGCACGGGGTACACCCCGCAGGGCATCGATCTGGGCAGCCCGTCCTTCAGCAACCTCAGGGCGCCCAAGGTGGCCCTGCTCGTGGGCGAGGGCGTTTCGGCCTACGAGGCGGGGGAAGTCTGGCACCTGCTGGATCAGCGCTACGGTATGACCGTCACCAAGCTGGACGTGAACAGCCTGGGCCGGGCTGATCTCAGCCGCTACCACACCCTGGTGATGGTGAGCGGTTCGTACTACAGCCTCGGTAAGGGGGAAGCCGCCAAGCTCAAGCGCTGGGTGCAGCGGGGCGGCACCCTTATTGCCTTCAAGCGGGCGGCCCGCTGGCTAACGCAAAAAGGCATGGGCTACCTCGCCGTCAAAAAGGAGCGTACGGAAAAAACAGAGGAAGGGCCAAAGCCCTACCTCCAGCTGGGCAGCGATCGGGGCGCCCGGATCATCGGCGGGGCCATCGTAGAAGCCCGGGCCGATCTCAGCCACCCCTTGCTGTATGGCTACACGCGCGAGCGCATTCCGCTGTTCCGGCGGGGCACCCTCTTTTTTGAGCCCACGGAAAATGCCTACGCCATGCCCCTGCAGTACACCGGTTCACCCCTGCTGAGCGGCTATGTGCATCCCGATCAGGTGGCGCGCATGAAAAAGGCAGCGGCCGTGGTGGTGACCGGCACGGGCAGTGGCAAGATCATCTGCTTTGCCGACAATCCCAACTTCCGGGCCTTCTGGCACGGCACCAACAAGCTCTTTGCCAATGCCGTCTTCTTCGGCCACACCATCGACAACCGGGCGCGCGAAACGGCACCCAAGCGCAAACAGGTGGAGGATTGAGGAGCTCCGGATCGTACCCGCACAAAGCCGGCGAGACGGGAATCGCTTTCTCCACATCCAGTGCCGCAGGGACTGCGGGTTTTTTCTATATTTCCTTCCAATAATTCCTTTAGCATGACCCGGGCCGAGCTACAAGCCCTGATCGCCGACGGCAAGCTGGACAAAGCGGTGCGTGAGGTCATTCGCCAGGCGGAGCGATCGGGCGAAGCGGACTGGCTCCATCGGGCCCTGCACCTTTCGGGGCGGTTCCGGGAGCTGCAGCAACGGGAGCATGCCAATCTGATCTCCTTCGAGGAGGCCAGCCGCAGCCGGGCCCAGATTGCGCATGCCTTACTGGCGCTGGTGCAGGAACTGCCGGAGCCGGGCGCACCTTCTCCCAGGCGAACTTTTCAACTCCCCTTCCGCTGGCTGATCGGCGCAGCTTTGGTTGTGCTTATCGCCGGCCTGATCTGGCTGCAAGGAGGAACCGGCCAAGCAGAACCCTTTCATTATACCCTGCGCCTGGAGCCCAGGGAACTCCCTCATTATCCTCCACCGGCTACCGAATCGGCCGAGCTGGCGATTTGGCATCGCAACGAGTGGAAAGCGGCGGTGCTCAGTCCGGATCTGGTGGCCGACTTCAAAAATCTGGACCCCGGCCTGAAGGACGAGCAAGTGGCCATTCGATGGAAAGGCCGCTTCTGGAAAGCCGGGCAGGACAGCATCCGGTTGGCCGGCACGAGCGGCAGCCTGCCGCTGCTGCCCGACGGAAGCCTGAGCACTTTGCGTGGACGGGTGGTCGGGCCGGCGGGAGCCGGCAAACCGGGTATTGTGCTCGAAGCAGCCGGACAACGGGATACGACCGGGGAGGACGGCGGCTTTGTGCTGACCATTCCCATCTCGGAACAGCGGCTCGAATATGCACTCCGGATCCAAAAACCGGACGGTACGGAACAGCGGCAGATGGCCTATCCCGGCCCGACGGATATCGAGATTGTCTTGAAGTAAGCCGGCAAAAGGATTATTTTTGGTAGCAAGCCGTTGCGCTTCCGTAGTACCAAACCCAAAGCCGTATGAGCTACCAAAGGATTATCCTTTGGATGTTGATCCTCATCATCCCAGCCGTTCTTTTTCCGCAAAACCGAACGCTCAAGGGTATCATTCTCTGTAAAAGCAAAGGAAACCGGCCGGAGGCCGATGTGCAACTCATACCGCTGGACGATGCCAACCCGGTGCGCACGGGCACAGACGGTAAGTTCAGCCTGACCTTTCTCCGCAAAAAAGCGGGTGAGCCGGTCACTCTCTTAGTGCAGGCCCGGGAGCATCAAGTGCTTGGACCCGACGAACAATCGATCCGGCTCATTATTCCCGAGGACCCGCAGCACCGCATTGTGGTGGCCATTGTTCGCACGGCGGACTTCGACCGGCGCGTCGACCGCATCGTGGCCACGGTGGAAAAGCGAATAGCCGAACAGAACCAGTCGATTCAGCAACTGGTAGCTCAGCGCGGCAGCGGGTCTTTGGAAGAGCGAGAGCGCAAAGCCCTGACCGAGCAGATCGCACAGCTGCACCAGCAGGTTCAGGAACTGGAAAGGAACAAAGCGGAGTTGGCTCGTCGCCTGGCTCAGACGGACCTGGATCAGGCTTCCGGCTTTGCGCGCGAAGCCCTTCGGAAATTTGAAGAGGAAGGCAGTGTGGAGGCCGCTCTGGCGCTGCTCTCGGAGGATCGGTTGAATCAATTCTGGGAGCAGGTGGTGAAACAGGAAGAAAAGGTGCGGGAAGCCAAAGCACAAGGAGTAGAAAACTATATGATCCGCGCACGCATGCTCGCCGCCAATTTCCAATTCCAGGAAGCTTATAAGGCCTACCTCGAAGCACTCGAGCGAGACAGCACTCAGGTGGACAACCTGCTGGAGGTAAGCGAGTACCTGCACAAACTAAACGATCAGCCTCGCGCGCTCAAGTATTACAGCAAAGCCTTGGCTTTTGCCCGAGACAGGGGTACCCGGTCCAAGATCCTGAACAACCGGGGCAATGTACTCCTGGATATGTTTCGCTACGAGGAGGCAAAGCGCAATTATCAGGAAGCGCTCGAGATTCGGCAGGAATTGGCAGCATTTAATCCGGAGGTTTTTCTCCCCGAACTGGCCAGGACCTTGAACAATCTCGGCATTCTATATGCGGATATCCATCAACCGGAAAAGGCAGAAGCGTACTACCGAGCTTCCCTGGAGACGGCTCAACGCCTAACCGAAGCACCTCAGCGGATTTACAAGGCGCAGGAAGCATTAACGCTGAACAACTATGGCAACCTGCTGGCGAGTCAAAGCCGCTTTGATGAGGCGAGCACCCTTTTTGATCGCGCGCTGGCAACCTACCGGGAGTTGGCTGAACAAGACCCAAGGACTTATTTACCCAAGGTGGGTTCCACCTTGAGCAATTACGCCTTGCTGCTGATCAATACCGGACAGATGGAACTGGCCGAACGCCATTTTACCGAAGCACTTGCTATTTTCGACGGCTTAGACGGAGCCCAGGAGGGAATGTACCGATACGATCTGGGGATCATTTATTACAATATGGGTGATTTGTATAAAAAGACGAGCCGCGAGGCGGAAGCCGAATCCGTATACCTGAAATCCCTTGACATCTGGAAAGAACTCGCCGAGGTCAATCCGGAGACCTACACGCCCTTTAAAGCACAGAATTTTGCGGTATTGGGTCGGCTTTACTTCAGCCAGGACCGGTTGGACGAGGCCGAACGGCATTTTGGCGATGCCCACCATCTGTTTACGTCTTTATCCCGTATCAATCCCGAGGCCCACGAATTTTCTCTGCTCGGTAATATGTCCTTGCTGGCCGAGGTCTACAGCGCCAATCAAAAGCCGGCAGAAGCCCTGCGCCTTTACGAAGAGGTGCTCACCATACTGGAAGAACGGACGAGCCTGCCGCTGAACCCACAAGAGACAGCCCGGAGCAAATCCAATATCTGCGGCAAAATGGCGTGGTGTTATCTTCTCGTCGGAAAGCCTGAGTCGGCAGAGCAGTTCGCCGGCCGGGCGCTGGCACTTGATCCCTCTCGGAAGCTGCCCGAAAGTACTCTGGCACTGGCCCACCTCTATCAGGGAAACTGGAAAAAGGCCGCTCAGATCTTCAAAGCGAAAAAAGATAGCGATTTCAATGAGCAGATCACCTGGCGAGAAGCCTTTCTCTTTGATCTCGAGGATCTGGAAGCAGCCGGGGTCACCCATCCGGATGCGGAAAAAGCGAGGAAGTTGCTGAAAAAATGAATCGAACACCTTATCCAAATCCCCCGTTGTCATGAGATCCCTCCTGTTGCTCGTATTTGTCGGGTTCCCCTCGCTCTTTTTTGCCCAAAACCGCACCTTGAAGGGCATTGTGCTGTGCAAGAGCAAGCAAAACCGGCCGGAAGCCGGTGTGCAACTCATCCCCCTGGACGATGCCAATCCCGTTCGAACCGGTGCGGACGGCAAGTTCAGCCTCACTTTTCTGAACAAACGCGAGGGCGACCAAGTGACTCTGCTCGTTCAGCAGGACGGCCATCAGGTACTGGGACCGGATGAACAATCCGTACACCTGGTAATACCCCGTGATCCCGGGGAGCGCGTGCTGCTGGCCCTGGTCCGGCTGGAGGATTTCGACCGGCGGGTGGAACGCATTAATTCAGCTTTGGAAAAGCGCATAGCCGAACAGAATGGGCTCATTAAGCAGCTGATCGCTCAACGGGGAGCGGCCAGTGTGGGGCAAGGCGAACGGCAGGCGCTGACCGAGCAGATTGCGCAACTGTACCGGCAGGTCCAGGAGCTGGAAAGGAACAAAAACGACCTGGCGCGGCGCCTGGCCCAAACCGATCTGGATCAGGCTTCCGAGCTGGCCCGGGGAGCCCTGGAAAAACTGGAACGTGGAGACCTGGAGGGAGCACTTGACCTGCTTTCCACAGAAAGGCTGGATGCCTTCTGGCATCGCATTGTCGAACAGGAAGAAAAAGTTCGACAGGCCCGGACCCAGGCCGTCGAGAACTATATGATTCGCGCCAGCATGCTGGTGGCGAACTTCCAATTCGAAGCTGCTTACAAGGCCTACCTGGAGGCGATCCGGCGAGACAGCACTCACGTGAACAATCTCAGAGAAGTGGCCACCTACCTGCAAAAGCTCCATGAGTACGAACGCGCTTTGGCGTATTACGAACAAGCGCTGCGACACACCTCCGACGATCACACCCGGGCAGAGATTCACAACAATATGGGCAATGCCCTTTTCAAATTGACGCGTTACCAAGAGGCCGAGACCGCTTTCAGCCAGGCCATATCGATCCGACAGGAGCTGGCCGGGAAGAGTCCGGATATCTACAGGCCCCTGATCGCCTTCACCCTGAGTAATCTCGGTGCGCTGTACCGGACAACCCATCGCTTTGAATCCGCGGAGACCAGTTACCGGAAAGCCCTGGGGATCTATCAACAAATCAGCCCAACGGACTCCGGCCGTTTTGCATCCCAGCAGGCTTTTTTACTCAACAACCTGGGGAATTTGTACAAGGATCTCTACCGGTTCGAATCGGCCGAGAACTATTACCGGGAAGCCCTCCACTACTTTGAACGCTTGGCGGAAACCAAGCCGGGGATTCACCTTCCGGATGTCGCACTTACGCAGAACAACCTGGGTTTGCTGTTTCAGTTAAAAGAAGACCGGAAGCAGGCCCGGCATTATTACCAGCGATCCCTGGAGATCCGGCGCGCCCTGGTTGCGAAGAACGAGGCCGCTTATTTGCCCGACCTGGCTTCTTCGCTCAACAATTTAGGCGCACTACTGGAAGATGACAGCTTGTACGCGCAGGCAGAAGCCCACTACTTGGAAGCCCTGTCGATTCGGCGCAAGCTGGCCGATGCCAACCCAGAGGCCGTCCTGCCTTACCTGGCCGGCACCCTGACCAACCTGGGGCGGCTCTACCACCAGCGGGAAGAGTACGATACGGCTGCAACCTATCTTCTTGAGGCCTTGAACATCCGGCGCGACCTTGCCCGGGGCAATCCGAAAGCATTTAACAAAAGCGCGGTGCTGACCACGATCATCCTTTTGTACAACCTGAAAGGACAGCTCCTGGCCACACAGGATATGCGCCTTAAAGCGAAAAGCATGGAACTGATCCGCGAGTGCGAGCAGCGGCTCGCACTCTACGATCCCGAATTGGCCTTCGTGCAGTCCTTCGAGGAGTATCTGGACGACCTGAGGGATTTTTTCAATAAAGCCAGCCCCCGGAATATTGAAATGGAGAATGAGATTGCAGCGGTAAAAGCCCTGCTGAAGGAGGGAGAGCGGATTTCGGATCCGGGTCGGCGCCTTGCACGCACGGAACGGGTCGTAGAATCGCTGGAGGAACTCCGTGCTGCACATCCGGAGGATGCAAACGTGAGGGCGCTGGCCGAAGAAGTATATGATCAACTGGCCTGGGAGCTGTTGCTGGCCCGGCGATTCCAGGATGCCGGTGAAGCCGCTCAAAAAGGATTAGCCACATCGGCCGGTAAGGGTGCTCTGGAAGGCAAATGCGCACACGCCTACTTGTATCAAGGAAACTGGAGAAAAGCCAAGGCCATATACAAGACCTGGAAAAACGTGCCCAAAGAGGAGGGGCAGCCCTGGAGCCGTACCTACCTGGCCGAGCTGAACAAACTGGAGGCTGCCGGCCTGGCGCATCCGGATGCGGCGAAAGCCCGGAAACTCCTGCTGGAGTGAGCAGGGTATAGAAGAGGGAATTCCCGCTCGGGGCGCGATTACAAAGCCGCTTTCACCAGCTCCACGCCTTTGGCGATGGCCTGGTCGAGGCCGCCGGCGTCCTTGCCCCCGGCGGAGGCGAAGAAAGGCTGTCCGCCGCCCCCGCCGCCGATCTCCTTGGCCAGTTCGCGCACCAGGTTTCCGGCATGCAGTTTGCCGCCCTCGGTGAGGGGTTTGCTGATGGCCAGCATGAGCTGGGGCTTGCCGTTGATCTCGGCGCCGAAGAGCACTACGGCGTTCTCCAGCTCGCGCTCCAGTTCGAAGGCCAGGGTCTTCATGGCGCCGCTGTCGTCCAGCGGCAGGACGGCGGCGATGAGCTGGGCCCCGTTGAGGCGCTGGGCCCCTTTGATCAGGTCGCCTTTGAGGGCGCCGGCCTGGGCGGCCTGCAGCTTTTCGAGCTCTTTTTTGAGCTGCTTGTTCTCTTCCTGCAGTTTGGCCACCAGTGCCGCCGTATTGCTCTGGGTCTTGAGCAGCTCGCGGATGGCCTGCAGCTCATCCAGCTGCTGCTGTATGTATTCTTCGGCTCCTTCGGCAGTGACGGCCTCGATGCGGCGGATGCCGGCCGCTACGGCCCCCTCGCTCAGGATCTTGAACTGGCCGATCTCGCCCGTGGCGGCCACATGGGTGCCGCCGCAAAGCTCGCGGGAGTAGCCGGGGTCGAAGGTGATGACGCGCACCCGGTCGCCGTACTTCTCGCCAAACAGCATGAGGGCACCGGAGGCTTTGGCCTCCTCCAGCGGCATGTCGCGCTCCTCTTCGCGGGGAATGTTGGCCCGGATCTTTTCGTTGACCATGGTTTCGATCTGTTCCAGTTCTTCCTCGCTCACCTTTCGGAAGTGACTGAAGTCGAAACGCAGGCGATCGGGGTCCACGTCCTGGCCTTTTTGCAGAGCGTGCTCGCCCAGCACGCGATGCAGGGCGGCGTGCATGAGGTGCACGGCCGAGTGGTTGCTGCTGGTAGCCTGCCGCTTGCCGGCATCGACCTCGGCGCGCACCGGCGCATCCAACTGTTTGGGCAGCCGGTCCACCACGTGTACGATGAGCTCGTTTTCCTTGAGGGTATCCAGCACCTTCACCTTGTCCTCGCCAAACCACAGCCAGCCCGTATCGCCGCGCTGGCCGCCGCTTTCGCCGTAAAAGGGCGTTTGGTTGAGTACAATTTGATACTGGTCTTTCTTCTTCACCTTCACGGTGCGGTACTTGGTCACGTGGGCATTTTCCACGACCAGGGTGTCGTAGCCCACGAATGCTACCTCCTCGCCGGGATGGAGCTGGTTCCAGTCGCCCACCTCTTTGGCGGCATCGGCCTTGGAGCGGCTTTTTTGCTCGGCCAGGGCTTGGTCGAAGCCTTTTTCGTCAATAGACAGGCCCTTTTCTTCGGCCAGCAGGCGCGTGAGGTCGATGGGGAAACCGTAAGTATCGTACAGCTCGAAGGCGTCGCGTCCGCTGATGACCCCGCCGGGGGCCTCGAGTTGGGCAAAGCGCTTGAGGCCGTTTTCCAGGGTGTGCAGAAAGGTGGCCTCTTCGCCTTCGATCACCTTGGCCACCTGGCTCTCCTGCGCCTTCAGCTCGGGGAATACCTCGGCAAAGCGATCGGCCAGGAGGGGAATGAGGGTGTGCAGGAAGGGCCGGCGAATGTCCAAAAAGGAATAGTAATAGCGCACGGCCCGCCGCAGGATGCGCCGGATCACATAGCCCGCCCCTGTATTGCCGGGCAGCTGGCCGTCGGCGATGGCGAAGGCCACAGCGCGGATGTGGTCGGTGACCACCCGCATGGCGATGTCTGCCTTGGCGTCGTCCTCGTAGCGGTTGGTGTAGGTCTTGCCGGAAGCTTTTTCAATGGCTGCGATGAAAGGCGTGAAGATGTCGGTCTCGTAGTTGGACTTCTTGTTCTGAAGAGCCATGGTGAGGCGCTCGAAGCCCATGCCCGTATCTACGTGTTTGGCGGGCAGGTCTTCCAGGCTGCCGTCGGCCTTGCGGTTGAACTGGATGAACACCAGGTTCCAGATCTCCACCACCAGCGGATGATCGGCATTCACGAGTGTTTTGCCATCGAAGGCTTTGCGCTCAGCTTCGCTGCGCAGGTCGATGTGGATTTCCGAGCAGGGGCCGCAGGCGCCCGTATCGCCCATCTCCCTGAAGTTGGACTTTTTGCCGCATCGGAGAATACGTGCTTCAGGCCGCAGCACTCG
>JAJDFU010000324.1 GCA_020528935.1 Saprospiraceae bacterium
TCTTGTCGTTCCGCAGTGTGATATCACTTATCGATCATATAGCTTGTTTGTGCTATTATTAGTACTACATAGTTGTTTTTGTTTTGTTTTTTTTTGTTTTGTTTTTTTTTTTTTTTTTTTGTTTTATATGTGGATAAGAGACAGGGCCCATGAACCGCATCTTTCTGGGTACCGTCCTGGGCAATCTTCTGCGCAATGCGCTGCTCATCCCCGCTTTTAAGGCCCAGGGCGCAGCCTTCGCCACCCTGCTCACCCAGGGGGCCGCATTCGGGCTGCAGCTGGCTCTTGCCATGCGCCTGTTTGATCTGCGCGCGCGGCCGGAACTGCTCGGCCGGCTCCTGGGCTTCAGCCTGGTACTGGCCGGGGCAGCTTTCGCCTTAAAAGTGCTGCTCCCCTTTTCCTGGTGGTGGGCCTTTGGAGCCAGCCTTGCGCTGGGGGGCCTGCTCGCCCTGGCGTTCGGACTGGTCCAGGGCCGCCGCCTGCTGGCCCTTCGCGCACCGGCCCAGGCAGAAGACTGAAGCCGGCCCTTGTCTTCGTTTTTTCTACTTTTGCGGGACAATTTTTACGCATGGATCGCAAGTTTGATCTTCTGGGGTTGTTCCAGACCCTATACCGTTGGCGAACCTACATCATCGGGCTGTGCATAGCAGCAGGGCTGGGAAGCATCGTCATCACGCTGCTGATGCCCAACTACTACCAGGCAGCCACCACCTTCCTGGCTGCCAGCCCCGATCAGTCCAAACCGGAGATCCTGTTCGGTGGGGGCACCATCGAATCGGAATACTACGGAAACAAGAACGACATAGACCGCCTGCTCACCCTTGCTGAATCCAAGGAGCTCGTGCAGTTTCTCGTGGACAGCTTCAACCTCTACGAGCACTACGACATCAAGCCGGATGCCGCGCGAGCGGAATTCAAAGTAGAGCGGCAGTTTGCAAAACACTATGAGGTGCTGAAGACCAAGCGCGATGCCATTGAGCTCCGCTTTGAAGATACCAATCCTGAGTTGGCGGCCAAGCTGGTGAATTCCGCGCGCGACTACATCGACCTGCTGGGGCAGCGCCTGATCCGGAACACACAGGAAAAAGCCCTGGAGGCCTATCGGTACAATCTGGCCCGCAATTCCGAGCGTCTGCGGGAGCTCAGCGACAGCCTCATGCTGTACCGGCAGCGGTACGGCATTTTCAGCATCAATGCTCAACTGGAAGCCCTGACGACCCAGCTTTCCGAAACGAAAAACAAGCTGGCGCGATCGAGGGCCCGCCTGGAGATACTCGAAAGCGCTCCGGGCATCGAACCCGATACTGTGGCCTATGTACGGGCCGAAGTAGCCGGCCTGGATCGCGCCCTGGAAGACCTGAAGGACGAGTTGACCACCTTCAACAACGGACTCACCCTCGTGGAGACCCTCGACAACGAATACAAACAGACGCAGCGCAACATCACCTATGACCAGGAGCGAATGAAACGATGGACAGCCACCAAAACCACCCGCACCCCGGCCGTTTTGCTCATCGAAGAAGCGCGGGTGCCGGAGGTCAAATCCAGGCCGCGACGCTCTATCATTGTGGTCGTTAGTGTGGCTGTGGCTTTCCTGCTGGCCGTGATCGGGGTATTGTTGTTCGAGTTGTCCAGGGACCTCAACTGGAAAGAGGTGGTTCATGGCAAATAATTCGATCAGCGCAGAGCAGCGACGTTGGTTCTTCGGCCTTGCCGGCTTGATCCTCGCCAGCCTGTTCACCGGTGTGGCCACCCGGCAATGGTGGCTTTTCGGTCTTCCCCTGCTGCTTATGGGCACCTATCTGAGCCTGCGGGATGTGCGCCTTCCCTTCTACCTGCTCTTCGCCTGCATTCCCCTGAGTTTCCCCCTGTTCTTGCCCGGAGGGTTTAGTACCGACCTGCCTACCGAACCCCTGATGATCGCCCTTACCGGCATTGGTCTGCTCCTGGCCCTCCACCGGGCCGGGCGGGCCGACCTTCGCTTTTTCCTCCATCCCGTGACCCTTTTGCTTGCCCTCCACCTGGGTTGGATCGCCATCACCACCATCACCAGCCAGGAGCCGTTTATTTCCCTGAAGTTCCTGCTGGCCAAGATCTGGTACATCCTGCCCTTTTACTTCATGGCCGGCTGGATCCTTCGCACGTTCCGGCAAGTAAAAACCCTGTTTTGGATAGTGCTCGTCCCACTCGTATTCACGGTCGTATACGTACTGATCCGACATGCCGGTACCGGCTTCACCTTTGCCACGGTGGGCTCGGTCTTGCATCCCTTTTACAGCAATCACGTGATCTATGCCGCCCTGATGGCCGTGTTTTTTCCCTGGTTGTGGTATATGCGGCTCGAGTACCGGCACCGCCCGTTCTGGAACCGGCTCTTCTGGTTGCTGATCGGGTTGTTCCTGGTCGCCATTTACCTGTCTTATACCCGAGCGGCCTACGTGGCCGTCATCTCCTCGCTGGGCGCATACGCCCTGATCCGGCTGCGCCTCGTCGTGCCGGCCCTGGTGCTGGCACTCGCCCTCGCCCTGATCGGGCTGGGAGGCCTGGTCCGGCAAAACCGCTATCTCGAGCTCGCCCCCGACTACGCCTCCACCATCACCCACCAGGACTTCGGCAACCTGCTGGAAGCCACCTACCAGGGCGAGGATATTTCCACTATGGAGCGCCTGTACCGCTGGGTGGCCGGCTTTCACATGATCGGCGACAAACCCTGGCTGGGCTTCGGCCCCGGTGCCTTCTACGAGTCCTACCGCCCCTACACGGTACTCAGCTTTATTACCTACGTAAGCGACAACAAGGAGCGCTCGGGCATTCACAGCTACTACCTGATGACCCTGGTAGAACAGGGCGTACCCGGCCTGCTCTTTTTCCTGCTCTTCAATGCCGGGGTGCTGATCACGGCCCAGCGGTTGTACCACCGCCGGACCGGCCGGCGATACCGGCGGCTGGTTCTGCTGCTCACCCTCAGTTTTACCAGTGTGATGGTGCTGCAGATCATAAACGACCTGATCGAACTCGACAAGGTGGGTGCCTTCTTCTTTCTCGCGGCAGCCCTGTTGGTGAATGTAGACCTCGACCGGGTGGCGGTACCGGAAGACCAGACGGAGAGCTAGTGCGCCAGCTGGGTGCGTCGCCCCCACAGTTCGCGTTCTTCCTCAGTCCACAGCTCCGGGAAAAAAACGATGCGCTGAAACCGGGGCGGCAGGTACTTCTGCCAGTTGGTCCCCCCCGTAGCTTCGATGACCTGAGGCTTGCGATCCAGGTACCGCACGGCGGATTTGTAATGCATGAGCGGCCACTCTACGTTGAGCGCGTAATCGTAGCGGCGAAGCAAGTCGATCAGCTCTTCGTCGGACCGGTCGGCATCCGGAAGCCGGTGGTACTGCTGGCGGAGATTGCGGTCCCGCATATCCCCGGCCAGCTCCAGAAAGGCATCCCCGTATTTTTCTTCGAACTGCCGGAGGGTCAGGGTCTTCTTGCCTGTTGCCAGCTCGGTGGCGCCGGATTTCCAGTACAGCTGCGGATACATATCCGCCGGGGAAGACGAGGCGGAAAAATCGCTGCGCCTGTCGGCCTGTACCAGTAGATGCATGTCGGTGCTCATCAACTCGAACATGCGAAACTGGGCGGACTGAAAGCCGCTGGCCGGAAGAAGGCTCATGCGAAACTTCAGGAATTCATCCTTGTCCATGCCGTCCACCATCAGGTCGAAGGAATGGACGAGATGGCCGATGTAGGCATTTAGCCGCCGCAGCTGGCGCTTGAAGAGCTCAGGGGAAGGCTCCCTCACCAATTGCCGGATGGCGTGGAGGCAAAGTTTGAAGTACAATTCTGTGATCTGATGGTACACAATAAAGATGTGCTCGTCGGGAAAGGGAGTGCGCGGGGTTTGCAGGCTGAGGAGCGTATCGAGGTGAATGTAATCCCAATAGGTCAGATAATCGGCGTGCAACAGGCCGTCCAGGTAGGAGGCTATGTCCTGGCCCATAGCAGCGTACTTCTCTTCCAGCTTCTCCAGTCGGTCTAGAATATCGTGGGTGAGCTCCATGTTCTTGGTCAGTTTGCATACAGCGCGATGCGCATACCTAAATATAGCGAAATCAGCCCGATCAACAGGCTCAGCAATACATTGGCTGCAGCCTGAGCGTACTGGCCGCTCTGCAGCAGGCCCAGGGTCTCGTTGGAAAAGGTGGAGAAGGTGCTGAACCCACCGCAAAAGCCGCTCATGAGAAGAAAACGGTAGGGCGGCGGAAGCAAGTTCCGCACCGAAAGGCCAACCAGAACACCCAGGATCAGGCAGGCCAGGAGATTGGCCCAGAGCGTGCCCCAGGGAAAGGTTGAGGGGTAGTATCGTACCGCAAAGGCAGAAATCGCAAAGCGACATACGCTACCCAGTCCGCCGCCGATAAAAACGAGTAAGATCTGCATGGAAGTGCCAAATTAGCAGTTTGCAGCCAGCCGCGGGCAGCCTTGGCCGAAAAAGGGATCAGGAAGGTTCGGCCACATTCATATTTCGGCCGCTTCGCGCTCGAAATTGCCGCATCCGCCGCCGGCGAAGGGCCGTGTGCAGCGCAGCAGTGAGGACGAGCGCCACCAGCCAGGGAATGCTCAGCAACAGATACGGTTGCAGCCGATCGTGCAAGGCAAAAACGAAAAGTATGCTGGCGGCATTCAGGGCGACCAGGCAGGCGGTGGCCCTGAGGTGGCTAAGCCCGAAGTCGATGAGCATGTGGTGAATGTGGCGCCGGTCGGGTTTAAATGGAGAAATACCCCGGTACAAGCGAGTGAAAAAGACCCGAAAGGTATCGAAGAGGGGATAGATCAGAATAGCGGCCGCAACGGCCGGGGCACCCTCCAGGCGCGCCACGTGCTCCGGTCCGAGCCCGGCATTGAGGGCCAGAAACTCCACCATCAGAAAACCACAAACCGCCCCCAGCAGGAGCGCGCCGGAATCGCCCATAAAGATGCGGGCCGGGCTGAGGTTGAAGCACAAGAAGCCCAGGAGACTGCCCAGGGCGGAAAAAGCCAGCACGGCCCAGTGCCAGGCGCCGGTAAGCCCAAACCAGCTCCCCAGGACCACCAATACCAGAATACCGATACCGGCCGCCAGGCCGTCAATCCCATCCGTCAGGTTGAAAGCATTCACGCACACCAGGATCCACAAGCCCGAAAGCAGCCAGGCCGCCCCGGGTGGCAGCCCGTGCAAAATCGACGGGCTGCCACCCGCAAACAACGCCCCGGGGCCGGGGGCCACCAAGCCAAAAACTACCAGGACCTGAAAAAGCAACTTGAGGCCTGCCGCCATGGGCCGAAGATCATCCCGGACGCCCACCAGAAAAAGCAGGGCGAAACCGGCGAGGGGGTTCCGGAACTGCTCGAGGGACGCTGCGGGGCTCCACAGCAGCAGGCTGACCAGCAGGCCGAAAAACAAGGCAATCCCGCCCAGGCAAGGAGTGCGTTGCCGGTGGGAGCAGCGCGGCGTGGGCCCGGCACAAAGCCCGAAGCGATGGGCCATATGCACAATGCCCGGGAGCAGTGTGCAAGCCAGGCCCAAGCTTGTCATCAAGCTGAACAAAACGGATTGCATGGCACGAAGAGTGAATGATCGCTGAGAGCTTGCAGAAAGGTACTGGATGACGCTTTGGTAAGATGCCGAAATTTTTAATACCGGTCAAGACCGGGAGTTGCTGAGCACGGCCGCGAAAAGGAGCGCTCCGCATGCTGGTTTTATTTGTCGCCGAAGGCGTGTGGAACGCCTTTTCTCTCCAAGGGTATTGGCATTCTTTTGTTAGTTTTGTGGGAATTTTTAGCTCCACTGTCGTTTTCCCCCATGATCCGATGGGCGCGTCAGTGTGCTGAGACCTGAGCGGCCTATGGATTTAAAACTACAGATCGAACTGGAGAGACTGCCCCATCACGTGGCGATCATCATGGATGGGCATGGCAGGTGGGCAAAAACAAACGGACACCCCCGACTTTTCATT
>JAJDFU010000557.1 GCA_020528935.1 Saprospiraceae bacterium
TCGCACTGGGGCTCGATGGCCGTCGCGACCTCAAGGTTCTGGTGGGGGGCCATACCGGCGGCGTGCCCATCAACAAGCGCGGTGGGCAGGGAAACTGGGACCTGAGCGTGCGCCGGGCAACCGCCGTGGTGCGCGCCCGGCACGAAGACTTCGACGTGGAACCCGAGCGCCGCACGGCCGCCGGCCGGTCCAAGTACGACCCCAAGGCCGGCAACGACACCGAAGCAGGCCGCCGCACCAACCGCCGCACCGAGATCATCATCACGCCCCGGCTGGATCAGTTCTTCGAGCTGCTGGAGGCGCCGGAGTTGGAAGGGTAGGGAAGGTACGGGCTTCAGCCTTTGCGAACGATGGGGGGCGCTATGGCGAAAAACTTCGCCCCCTTGCCTTCTTTTTGGAGAGCTCTTTTGCTATATTAAGAAGGCAAATTGCTGAAGCCATGAAAGTACTCCGCTTCCTGCTCTGGATGCTGGGCGTATTGCTCGCCCTGGTTGCTCTCGTACTGATCTTTATCTCGCCCTTTGCCAAATGGGCTATTGAAACCTACAGCCCCGATTATATCGGCCGGCAGGTGCGCATGGAAAAACTGGGCATCAACCTGCTCGCCGGGCGGGTGCGGGCTACCGACCTCTTGGTACACGAGGTGCGCGAACCCGATACCTTCTTTTACACCCAGAGACTTTTTGCGGATGTGGATGTGAGCGAGCTGTGGCACCGGCGGTTTCGCCTCCGTGAAGCCGCTCTGACCCACTTCTGGGTGCAGGTGATCGAGCGTCCGTCCGGCTTCAACTTCGACGACCTGGCCGCCCTGGTAAAGAACGAAAAAGTGGAAAAGAAAAGAACGTCCTCGCCAAAGCCGTGGTCCTACCGGCTGGAAAACCTGGCCTTGCTTGGGGGCAGTGTGCGCTACACCAACGACTACTACGGCAATACGGTGGGCGTGGATAGCCTGAACGTACAGTGCCCGCTCATCGCCAACACCAACCCCAGGAGTGCGTTTGCCCTGGGCTTCGAGTTCACCAGCGGGGGTAAGGTCCGGGCCGAGTTGCAGTTGGACCGCCAGCGCGTATTCTACGACTTGCACCTCCAGCTGGATACCGTCCAGCTGCAACCCCTGCTGCCTTACGCCCGAGAATACTTGAAATTAGGGGGCTTTGAGGGGCAGCTGACGTGGGTTGCCCATCTTCAGGGAAATGCTCAGGGGTTGACCCACTTCGCTTCCGGTGAGGACTTCTACCTGGACCAGCTGCGGCTCGACGATGAAAAAGAGCAGCCCCTGCTCGCCTTCGAGCGCCTGCACTTTTATCTGGACAGCCTAGACCTCTACGATAGGCGCTACGATTTTCACGCGGTCGTGCTGGATGCTCCCTACCTGCGCTACGATGTGTTTCCCAAGGGCGACAACCTCAGCCGGCTGCTGGTGGATACCTTGAGTACGGCTCGTTCCGACACTACTGGCCGCCGGCCCAACCTGGGCGGCCGCCAATTCTCCAATGTCTTCGCCTACATGGCCGAGTATGTAAAGCTGGCCACGGCCACCTACCTGGAAAGCCATTACTTTGCCGACAGTATCGTCATCAACGATGGGCAGTTGTCCTTTACGGACTATACGTTGAACGAGAAGTTTACCTTTCTCCTTACCGAACTGCAGCTGCGCACTCAGAAGTTTGATTCGCGCAGTGAACGGGTGGAATTCATTGCGAACTCCAAGCTCAACGAGAGCGGCACCTTTAAGGCTGTGTGGAGTGTGGATCCTCGGGACATCGGCAATATGGAACTCAACTACCGCATTGCGCAGTTGCCCATCTCCGGTTTCAATCCCTACACCAAGAAATACGTGGCCCACCCCTTTTGGGAGGGTATGATCTACTACGAGGGGGAAGCCACTATCGAGGACCGCTACCTCAACAGCAAAAACCGCATCACCATCGAACAAATCCAGGTGGGGGACAAGGTACACAGCCCGGATGCCTATAGGCTACCGATCAAACTGGCGGTGGTGGTGCTGCGCAATCCCAGGGGCG
>JAJDFU010000026.1 GCA_020528935.1 Saprospiraceae bacterium
AATGCGGTTCCGGGTTGTTGACGAGCAGATGGGCGACGGGGTACTTCTATTGCTCTGCGGCCGTGGTAAAGGGCGTGATCAGGTACAGGCCATTGCCGAAGGTAAGTACGAGCAGGCTTTCCTAGGTCTCGTCGCCCAGGAGGTTGCGGTCCAGGAGATCGGCCCGGAGTTTGTCCGGTCCCAGCTGACGGGGCTCCCCTCCTTCGTCGAAATAATAGAGCGCCCGGAAATCAACCCCGGTCAATTGCTCAGCCAGGGTGAATTGAAATTTGGCGGAGGACATTCCGTCTTGGTACAGGAGTCGACGCAGTTGGAAGGGAGAAGCCGCAAGCGGTATTTTGCGTCTGATCAACTGAAAGCCCGCCGAACCTGGAATGTTAGCGGATCGGCCGATAGCCGTCCATTTCCCGGCCAGGGTGCCGTCGTCTTTCAGCTTGGCCTGGAACTGCCCGGCCCGGCTGTGTTTTTTCAGGATAAAGCCCTCCATGGCATCTTCCAGCGTGGGCTCGGAGCGCAGCAGGGCTGCAGTGAGCTGCATCTCGTCTCCTTCCCATTGGCCCTCCATGGCCATCAGCTGTTCGCGGTTCAGGTCCAGGAGCAAAGCCCGCACCGTGCTTCCATCGCGCTCCAGCAGCAGCCGCACCGGATTGCGGTCGCCCATGAAGCCTTCATAGGCCGCACGGGAAACCGGCGAGCCGGTCTGTGCATACGGGAAGAGCGGCAAGCCGAATGAAGAGAGAATCAGAAACCAGGCGTACCTCCACATAGTTGTAGTTCATTTAGTCGGTAATGCGCGTCCGGGTAAAAACCATGGTTATACTATTTCAAGGATGAAATGACCTTTTAGGTCGGCATGGCTGGCCGTCCGGATTTCCTGCCGAAGGCAGGCAGGCGGGTTATCCTCAAAACCCTAGTGCATACCCGGTTTCAGGATAAAAAAGGTCTTTTTATCCTGAAACCGGTACCGGGCAGGAAGCCAATACTGCTATCTGCCTGTTTAAAGCGAAGTACGTAAATTTCGCAGAAAAAAATCCAGATCTGCGGCAGAACGGCCAACTGGTCGTCGGAGTGCCGGCCCCGGCAACTATACCATGTGCTCTTCCAGTTCTTTACCGCCCTGTTCGCCGGCGGGGCCCAGGTAACGGTAATCTCCCAGTGCCAGCAAGGCCAGGAATATGATGTTGAGCAGAACCAATCCAATGGTGAAACCAATCCCCTGCCCAAAACTTTTGGAGAGGAGGTTGTAGATCCATACTACAATGACAATGTTGAGGATTGGAATGAACAGCAGCAACAGCCACCACCAGGGCTTACCCACGATCTCCAGAAGCACGATGACATTGTAAAAGGGAATCAGCGCAGCCCATCCGGGCTTACCGGCCTTTTCGAAAATCCGCCAGGAGCAGTAAATGGAGAAAATGCTGAACAGGATAACCAAAACCCAGACTGAAGTGGGTATTTCCTGAAAGGGGTTTGAACCGTATTCATTCATGGTCAACAGGTTTTTCGTTTGAAGTGGTAAGATAAGCAGAATTCTTATTTGAAGGTTTGTTTTTTTAATTTTCACATAAACAGAATTTTTCGACTGAGTAAAATTTCAGCATAAAATAAAACAAGTTGATTAAGTCATAAAACCTTGCTATCTTTGAAAGAACGGTGAACTTCTACCGCATATGAAAAAGCAATCTGTACACCGGCAGTACAATTTCCCCGATGCCGACCTCTACCTCCAGTGCATGGAGCGCATCCAAGCCGCCCAGCGCGATCTGGCCCAATTTGAAGCCTACGGGTATTCCGCCGAGCGGCCCAAGGGCCTTTTGGAGCGCTGCCGGCAATTTCAAGCCCTTCCCAGGGACGATGAGCTGCCGGGCGAACAGAAGGTCACCAACGCAAAAACAGCGCCGGCTGACGAACCGCTCAACACCGCCATTCGCAGTCGTATTACGCGGGCCGCGACAAAGTTAGCCCACCGAAGCGAGCGGCGCAGCAAACACCGACGCGCAGACACGGGGAATACAACCGG
>JAJDFU010000544.1 GCA_020528935.1 Saprospiraceae bacterium
GTGTACGGGTCGATGTTGTACACTTCTTTCCAGAGGCTGGCATCCGGCTGCCGCAGGCTGTGTCCGGTAAGCGGTGATACCAGCACCTCCCGGTTGATCACGTAGCGGAAGGCCAGGGGAAAGCGATCGTCGAAAGCCTCCACCGGCTTGCGCAGTTGGTAGCGCCCCGGGCTCACTTGCCGCATTCGCCAGCCGTCCCGGCTCCAGTCGTTGAAATCGCCGGAGATGGCCACCTCCTCGATCTCGAGATCCTGAAACGCTACATACCCCTTCTCCCTGGCTGCCTTTCGGTAGGCCTTCAGGTCAAACTCGAACACCACCTCATCCTCCTCGAAGTAATAGCTGGCCGGCCCGGTCGTGTCCGCCACACAGGCAAAGGCAGTCCTGCTGCTCATCAGCAGGCCCAGCAGGAGAAGGATCGATAGGTGAAAATTTGCGGTCATCGCGTTGGTGAATGCGTTCTCTTGTAGCATCTGAAAGGGATGCGATCCAGGACTGGAAAAAGCGGAAACCACATACCCATTTAACGTTTTTTTTCAAGGTTTATATCGCTGAAAAAAGTAGAGCGTTTCCTTCCGGTAGTTGATCGCCATGCGCTTGTGGGCAAAAAAGGGATAACCCAGGATGCCGTCCAGGCGCTGGGGACAAATTTCGTTGATCTCGTCCATATTGGTCAGCAGGGTCTGCATAGGGCCGTATCGCCGGTGGGCCACCCGAAGGCGAAACAGGTTGCCGGCCAGCACTTCCACGCGCTGCCCCCCGGCCCCGGTGAGCAGGCTGCGCTTGAGGATGCGAAACTGCCGGCGCACCCTTGGCGGCACGCGGCGGTCCAGCAGGTTGATCTCCGCCCCGGTATCCAGGGCCATCGTCAACGGCTTGCCGTCCACCTCGCCTTCCAGGACGATGAAGTGACCGCTCCGGCGAAAGGCAAGGCTGTCTTCCGGAAACTCCAGAATGGCATTGGTATCCAGTCGCTCGCCCTGCTTATTCAGGCGCACCAGGGTGATCTGCTGCAGGAAGAAGTCGATGAATACCTCAAACTCTTCCAGGGCGCTGAACCCCAGCATACCCAGGAGCATCAGGTGCTTCTGGTCTTCTACATGGCTCAGGTCAATGACGTGCCCATCCAGGCGGTGGAGCCGGAACTGACCCCACTGCAGGCCATTTACCCGGCTGGTGGATACCTGCTCTACTGCCCCGGTCTGGCCATAGGCCAGCAGGTCGTTGTCGGTCTCCCCCTCGAAATGCCGCCCGTTGAGGAGCAGCGTCTCGGAGCCGGTATCCAGCACCAGTTTGCCCGTCACCCCGTCTATGGTGGCTTCGAAGGCCAGCAGGTGGCCGGCCAGCTCAAAGGGCAGGCGCACCGCGTGCTCGCTCAGCACCTCCGCGCGGTGAAAGGTGATCTCCTCCACGGTCTTCCACGCACCGGCACGGCATACCCAGCCCGGGAGAAGCAACAGCAGGAGCATGGACAGCAGGCGTCCCGGGCAAAAGTCGGATGGTTCCGGTGAATGGTTATCCATAGGTGTTTTAGCGATCATCCCGTCTTTCCGTTCGACTCAGGATGTTATCTTGTTGCGAAAAAAGAGAAGGGGCTGTGCTCCCGGGCTGCACGGCCCGGCAGGTTTCGGCCAGAATCGGGGCTTTTTCTGCCCGGGAAACTCAGGGCTCAAGGCCATGGAGCGCACCCTTTGCCGTTAAAAAATCGTTTTTCATGTCCGTTCATATGTTGTCGACCTTTCTTTTTGCGCTGTTTTTAACGTCTTGTCAGTCCGCCCGCACTCAGCCGGCCGGCTTCGAGCTGGAGAAACGCCTGTTCGAAGCCTATCAGCGCTACCGCGAGCCGGGCATCAACGACCGCCGCTTCAAGCATTCGGATGTCGAACCGCTGGTCCGGACGCTGCCGGAGCCCTTTTGGGTGGAACGGCACGGCGCCCACCTCGCGGGGAGGGCCCTCTCCACGGTGCCCACTGTACGCGGGCCCGTGCGCGGTCGGCAGCGGTCGCCAGATCAGGGCGCAA
>JAJDFU010000373.1 GCA_020528935.1 Saprospiraceae bacterium
ATCGCCAAGAGATATTCTTTGATCGCATCCAGTGTGGCTTGCGGCAGCCACTCGCCAGTCTCGTCAAAGGCTTTTTGGCCCGCCAGTACTTCCGTCCAGTGCATCTTGCGCTCCCCACCGTAAGCCTTCTCTACCGCCGCGTCGAATACACGCTGTGCAGCTGCCCAAATATCCGGGCCGATGCCGTCCCCTTCAATGAAAGGGACAATAGGGTCGTTGGGGACATTCAAGTTGCCATTGTCAATTGTTACTTTAGTTCCACTCATTTGTAATGCTAAGTTTTTTGTGATTTTCGGTGACAGTAATGGAGGCTGCAGCGCTGTGGTATGGCACTAACAGCCGAATTTGGCCGAGGCTTCATAAAATCGCCTAAAGGTAAGGATTTCTGGCTTTTTATGGCCATGCCGCTGCGAATTCTCAGGGCTTGCCTGTAGCGAACATCGACCTCTGCGCAGCCGTTGCATGAGCGCACACAAAATTGAATCATCAGCATGAGCGCAACTCCAATGAAAGAAGACATTCTAGAGAAAATCACCTACGGCTTTTACATCGTAACAACTCGTGTGAGACGAGAGGAGCTGTCCACCCGGGAAAAAGATTACATCGCTGCGGGCACAGTCAGCTGGCTGATGCAAAGCAGCTTTGAGCCGCCTATGTTAACCGTAGCCATACAGAAGGACAGCGACCTGAACGAGACGATGGGCAGATCCGGTGTTTTTGCCGTGAATATTTTGGGCAAAGACGATCAATCCATGGTAGACGACTTCTCAAGCGATAGCGAAATTAACACTCAGCAAATCAATGGTTATACCTTTCTCAAAGGAGAAGAGACCGGCTGCGCCATTCTGGAGCGCGGGTCAAGCTTCATCGATTGCAAAGTTGAGGAAGTCATCGATACCTAAGGGGATCATGTCCTGTTTTTCGGGAAGATCATCAACAACAAACTGCGCGAGCCCGAGCATATGCCCCTGCACGAATGGGAGACCGGCAAGCATTACGGAGGCTTCATTGATTCCTATTATTACCCTCCCTCGGCACTTTCTAACCCTTCTTTGTAAGTAGCAAGGCAACGCTCCCGCGCCATTTTGTGGTCCACCATGGGTTCCGGATAGCGGTCCGTCCCGTACTCCGGGACCCATTGTTTGATGTAGGCAAAGTCTTTATCGAACTTCTTCTGCTGAGAATAGGGGTTGAATACCCGGAAGTAAGGCGCAGCGTCCGTACCGCTGCCGGCGGCCCACTGCCAGCCGCCGTTGTTGCTGGCCAATTCATAATCCAGCAATTTCTTGGCGAAGTAAGCTTCCCCCCACCGCCAGTCGATCAGCAGGTGTTTGGTGAGGAAACTCGCGGTAATCATGCGCACCCGGTTGTGCATGTAGCCGGTGGTATTGAGCTCGCGCATGCCCGCATCTACGATAGGATAGCCTGTTTTGCCCTCGCACCAACGCTGAAATTCGGCCGGATCGTTGCGCCACTCGATGTGATCGTACTTGGGCCGGAAAGAACGATGGGCTACGTGGGGGTGTTGGTCTAGTATCTGTGCGTAAAAATCGCGCCAAATCAGTTCATTCAGGAAGGTTTCGTTCAACTGTAGAGCCCGCCTTGCCTTTTCGCGGATGCTGATGGTACCAAAGCGGAAATGGATGCCCAAACGGGAAGTACCGCGGATGCCGGGAATGTTCCGGGTTTTATCGTAATTCTTGATCAGGCCTCGGCTTACTATAGCGGAGGGGATTTCAATATCGGTGGCTTCAAACCCCATATCTGCCAAGCTGGGCATAGGGAAAGGCTCGCTTTTCAGAAAGTGCTCAGCGTGGGCTTTTACGGGATACGGCTTGAAGTAGTAGGAGATTTCTGTGGTTTGCCCGTTTGCATCCTCAATTGCAGCGGTGCGTTACCCCAGCCGCGCCCGCCAGGTTCGGCTATAGGGCTTGAATACGGTGTAGGTTCCTGGCTCTTATACACATGTCCGAGCCCACGAGAACGGCCTGACACCGCTATGCCGCTTTCTGCTTGAACA
>JAJDFU010000570.1 GCA_020528935.1 Saprospiraceae bacterium
CGGGTGTGCTGGGGCGTCTCTCCGGAAAAGGAGGAGAATTTGTCGGCTGGTTCAGGATGGCCAGCGCCCTGTTTATTACCATGTACGACACCGCCAGCCTGGTCTGGGTCGTAGGCAGGATGAGCGGCGCCTTCGGCAGCCTGTTTGAGGCGGGCGCTACTGCTCCTTTTGCCCCTTTCAGCGAGCCCACCGAGGAAGCCAGTGCCATGGTGTACTTCTTCGATCTCATCAGCACTTGGAACCCACTGCTCTACATCGTACTGCTCTGGCTGATCAACATCTATATACTGCGGCAGGGCACCCATACCATCGAAAAAGCCGTGCGGGTCTTCGTGCCCGTCATGTGGCTTTTCATGATCATTCTCGTCATCCGGGGGCTGACGCTGCCGGGCGGCTTCGACGGGGTGATGTTCTTGTTTACGCCTGCCCTCGAGGGCATTTCAGAGCCGACCGTCTGGAAAGGGGCGTTCAGCCAGATGTTTTTCTCCCTTTCGTTGGGGCTGGGCACAATGACGGCCTACGCTTCTTACCTGCCCAAGGATGCCGATCAGGTCAACAATTCCATGTTGGTGTCTTTCCTGAACTGCAGTTTCGAATTTCTGGCGGGTGTGGCAATTTTCTCGCTCTTGTTCACCTTCGCCCTCAATCCGGCGGGTTCAACGCTTTCCCTGTCCTTCTTCGTCATTCCGCAGGGCATCAATGAGCTTTCCAGTACCCCCTGGATCGTTCGGCTCTTTGGTTTTGGCTTCTACCTGCTGGTTGTGCTGGCGGGCATCACTTCCTCGATTTCGCTGATCGAGAGCCCGGCTTCCGCCCTGATGGATAAGTTTAAAATCCGCCGCAGCCAGGCGCTGGCATACATTGCGATCCCCTGCATGCTTGGCTCTTTTCTCTTTGCGCTTCCGCAAATCATTGACGGTGGCCTGAGCGGCAACGGCACGCTGGGCCTGACGCTGCTGGACATAACAGACCATTGGGTATTCAATTACAGCTTGCTGACGGTAGGGCTGCTGGAAGTCATCATGATGGGCTGGGTTTTCGGTGCGGAGCGCTTGCGGCAGTCGCTCAACGCCAATGCTAAGCTGAAGCTGGGGCGCTGGTTTGTGGTTTTCATCAAGTACATCATCCCCGGCGTGTTGTTGCTTGTGATAGCCCTGAGCCTGCGCGAAGAGTGGCCGCTCTACGGTTCGAAGTACGACATGCCGGGCTACGGCTGGCTGGCTTTGTTCATTCCGATTTTTTGGATCGTGGTGACGGCGGCTTTTTCTATTTACCTGACCCATCAAAAACCTAAGCAAGCATGAGCAAGTACATTCTTACCCTGCTGCTGGCCCTGGGCGGGCTGTCGCCCCGCCTTACGGCCCAAATTCAGCTTTCCTCCGAGCGCCTGGTAGAAGGGCAAAAGGTCCATATCAAGCTTCAAGAGCCCGCTGGCCAGTTGGTCATAACTTACCGCCCCAACAGCGCAGTTGTACACCGCGATACCCTCTTCGCCGACCCCCCGGCTACTTCTTTCGTATGGGCACCGGAGCGCGCCGGGGTGGTAGCGCTCCGTGTACCTGGCCGATCTGCACTCAACGTTTCGGTCCGTTTTAAAGGAATTTCTGGCTCTGGCATCGCTGTAATGGCGGTAGCTGCGAGCTTGCTGTTCGGCGGGGCCGCTTTTGCCTTTCGCTTGCTTTTCAAAGACGAAGAAGAAGACGGTACGCTGGATATAGACCTGGACCATATGCCGGATACTTAGTACCGAATAAGAAGGTGCGGATTGTTCCCTGTACTCCTTGCCGAATTCCCTACCTTTGCCTTAGATAAAAACGGATAAATATGTTTGGCAATATGATGGGCGACATGGAAGAGCGCCAAAAAGAAATGCGCAAGAAGCTGGCCGAAATCTCGATCGAAGCACAGTCTGCGGGCGGAGCTGTAAAGGTTACAGCCAATGCCAACCGGCAGCTGACGGATATTCAGATCGACCGCGAGCAGTTGGATTGGGAGGATGTGGAAATGGTGCAAGAC
>JAJDFU010000668.1 GCA_020528935.1 Saprospiraceae bacterium
AAGACCTATTTTATCCTGAAAACCGTGAATACCGTTTCAAGTATGAAATAACTTCCAGGTCATTTCATACTTGAAACGGTATTATCCGTTGGAGCCAACAATGTTGTGATCGCGCTTTCCGAAACAGAAGTGGGTAAGCTGTTCTCGGGGGATACTCGCTCGGATATCGGTTCGGAGGCTGAAAAGATGAAGTTTGCCAACCGGGTGAATGGACTGGTGGTGCATTTCATTCGCCTGGATGTCAACGAAGAGCTGGATAGCGACATGCTGGTGATGGAGCGCCTCTATCCCCTCGATTTCCGAGCTTACGAAACGGAACGGCGATTGCTTTGGCTGGATGTATTGGAGGATGAACTGAGGCAGCTACACCTGGCTGGATTCGTACATCGCGACCTGAAACGCCCGTCCGATAGGCCGGGTGAAACCTTTGATAATATTTTCCTGACCGAAAAAGGCCTGCGCCTGATCGATGTGGGCATCTCTGCACTCAAGGACCAGGTGGGCGACCGGCTTTTCCGGCGTTTTGTGGAAGAAGAACAACAGGAACTGGAGGCCTTTCGCGCCTATTTTTTGAATCGCTAGCCCTGGATCGCAAACGAATCCATGCAATCAGGAGCCGGCCGGGGCTTCCGCCATGGTAACTTCCATCTGCGGAAAGGGAATGTGAATGCCCTGCTCGTCGAAGGCCAGCTTGACCTGTTCCTGCATGTAGAATTTTGCCGGGAAAAAGTTCTCGTTCGAGGTCCAGAAGCGCACCGTAAAGTTTACGGAGCTTTCGGCCAGTTCGTTCACATGGACCTCCAGGCCCCGGTCCTCTATGAATCCCGGACACTTTCTCACCGTATCGGTAAGGATCTGCCGGGCCTGGGCGATATTGTCCTGATAGCCGATCCCGAAGATCATGTTGTGCCGGCGCACCGATTCCAAGCTGAAATTTTCTATGGCACCGGAAACAACGCTGCCGTTGGGGATGATGACGCGGTGATTGTCATACGTGAGAATGATCGTACTGAACAGCTGGATGGATTGCACCGTCCCGGAATATCCCTGGGCCGTGATCCAGTCGCCGCTGCTGTAGGGCTTGAAGACGAGCACCAGAATGCCGGCAGCCAGATTGCCCAAGGCCCCCTGAAGGGCCAGGCCAACCGCAAAACCAAGGGCACCGATGGCGGCTGCCAGGGAAGTGGTTTGCACGCCGAGAATGGCAATTGCCGTAATGACTACCAATACTTTGAGCAGCAGGCTGAGGGTGCGGTCGAGAAAAGCCCGCACATCGGTATCGAGCTGGGGGCTGCGCTTCTCGATCTGCCGGCTGATGCGGTTCATGATGAAATTGACGATCGGAAAGCCGAACATCAGCACAGCAATCGATCCGGCAATGCGCGGCACCAGGGCGACCAGGGCCGCTAAGAGGTCGTTGAGAATTTCCATAGAGTTCCAGGTTTTTTAAAGCGCTCGAAAGATAAAAATTTTTTTTCTTTAATAGTGTTGCCCCGTTTCGGTCCCAATCGTTGTTGAACGCGCGATCCGGTCATCCCCGGATTCCATTCGGATATCCTGTTTTCATCGGCCGTTCCGCGCTTCAGGAGGTGTCGCGACCGCCTCTGCCGGCTTGAAAATGTACCCTGCCGGTTATCCTTTTTCCGAACCCCTTGCATTTTGTTTGTGTACCAATTATATTTGTACTAATGAATGCGTCCGTCAAGTCAACGGGTCTTCTGGACAAGCGATCGGCGACCAGCGGCTTCCTGCTGGAGCGTACGGCCAAGCGCATGAAGCAGGCCTTCCAGCGCGAGCTTCAGGCCGCCGGGGCAGATATCACGGTAGACCAATGGGTGGTGCTGCAGGAACTGGACCGGGAAGACGGTCAGCCCCAGCTCGCCATTGCACAGGCCGTGTTCAAAGATGCTGCCACCCTGACCCGCATCATCGACCTGCTTTGCCAAAAGGAGCTGACCCGCCGCGTTGTGGATCCCGAGGATCGCCGCAGGTTCCGGGTGGAACTCACGGAAGGCGGCCGGGCCAAGATCGCCGAAATCAAACCCCTGGTACGCGCCTTTCGCCGCCGCGCCTGGCAGGGGTTGGACAATGAGCAGATGGATCGGCTGGTGGACGCCCTGAACCGGATTTTTGATAATTTATCACCAAAGAGCTGACAGCCCTCTATGGGCAGTTGGTCGGCTTTTTCAGGCTGCAATTTCCACTCTCCTTTTCGGCGGGTAAAGCAGTCGACCTTAAACTCAAGAACATGCACTACCACAGCCTGGGCCAAATACCCCCCAAACGACACACCCAATTTCGCAAGCCCGACGGCGAGCTTTATCACGAAGAGCTCTTCAGCACGGAGGGTTTCAGCAATCTGTATTCTCTGCTGTACCACGCCAATGCCCCCACCCAGATCGTGCAGGTGGGCGACCCCTACTCTGTGGTACCCGAGGTGGTGCTCGACAAGCAGCTCAAGCACCGCAGCCTCAAGGGCTTTCAGATAGCACCCGAAGACGACTACCTCCGCAGCCGCAAGCCGGTGCTGGTGAACAGCGACTGCAAGATCGTGCTGGCCGCACCGCGCCAGAGTATGACCGACTATTTCTTCAAAAACGCCGATGCCGACGAGGTGATCTTCATTCACGTGGGTTCGGGTACGCTCAAGACCATGTACGGCAGTGTGCCCTTCAGCTATGGCGACTACCTGGTCGTTCCGCGGGGCACCACCTACCAGCTTCACTTCGACGATCCCGACAACCGGCTTCTCATCGTGGAGAGCCACGGGCCCATTACCACGCCCAAGCGCTATCGAAACCAATTTGGCCAGCTGGCCGAGCACGCGCCCTTCTGCGAGCGCGACATCCGCAAGCCGGAGCTGCTGGAGACCCACGACGAGCAGGGCGAGTTTCTCTTTTACATCAAAAAGGAGGACCAGATCTATCCCTACATCTACCTCAACCACCCCTTCGACCTCATCGGCTGGGACGGCTACGTGTATCCCTATGCTTTCAGCATTCACAACTTCGAGCCCATCACCGGCCGCATCCACCAGCCGCCGCCCGTACATCAGACCTTCGACGGCCATAATTTCGTGATCTGCTCCTTCGTGCCGCGCCTGTACGACTACCATCCCAAAGGGATTCCGGCTCCCTACAACCACAGCAACATCGACTCCGACGAGGTGCTCTACTACGTCGACGGCGACTTTATGAGCCGCAAGCATGTGGAGAAGGGCATGCTTACCCTGCATCCCGGCGGCATCCCGCACGGTCCGCATCCCGGCACGGTCGAGAAGAGCATCGGCGCCAAGGAAACGCATGAGCTGGCCGTCATGGTAGATACCTTCCGTCCGCTCCAGCTCACCCGCGAAGCCGTAGCCATTGAAGACGAGACCTACTACAAAAGCTGGCTGCCGGAGGATGTGAGCAGTGGCGGGAATGGCACCCAGGTTTCCTAAGCGAATTTTGAATTGAGCGTTTTGAATTCTTAGATTTTAAGAGAAAGATGAAAAATAGCATCGTAAAAACAAAGAGTTACGCCTTTGCCGTAGAAATCGTTAAGTTATACAAGTACTTGAAAGGTCAAAACGAGTACGACATTGCAAGGCAATTGCTTCGATCAGGCACGAGTATCGGCGCAAACGTGGAAGAAGCCACAGGAGGAGAAAGCAGAAAGGACTTTATTCACAAAATGGCCTTAGCTGCTAAGGAAACCCGGGAGGCACATTACTGGCTAAGGCTGCTTAAAGACAGCGATATGCTTCCCGACTCTTTTGTACACCTGCTTCAAGATGGCGACGAGATCATTCGAATTACGGCAGCTATTGTAAAAACATCCCAATTGAATTCGAATCGAAATCTTCGGGCCGATATGGATGAAAGTGAACTGGCAGTCTGAGTGTTTTGAATTTGATATAAATAAATTCAAAAAGAAGGATTCAAATAGGCTCAATCTCAATGCATACATGTATAACTCAAAATTAAGAACTCAAAATTAAGAATTCCCGATGGATACCATAACCAAGACAAAACCAGGTGTAACCAAAGACACCTTTCCCATCAACGGGACAGATTACATCGAATTCTATGTGGGCAACGCCAAGCAGGCCGCGCACTACTACATGAATGCTTTCGGCTTTAAGCCCATCGCCTATCGCGGGCCGGAGACCGGCCGGCGCGAGACGGTCAGCTATGTACTGCAGCAGGGCAAGATTCGCCTGATGCTCACCGGTGCTCTGGGGCCCGAGCACGAGGTGGCCGAGCACGTGCGTCTGCACGGCGACGGCGTCAAGGTGCTGGCCCTGTGGGTGGACGATGCCGCGAAGGCCTTCCACACCGCCGTGGAGCGCGGCGCCCGTTCGGCCCGGGAGCCGCAGCGCCTCACCGACGAGCAGGGCGAGGTGGTCACCGCTTCCATTCACACCTACGGCGATACCTGGCACACCTTTGTGGAGCGCAAGAACTACGACGGGCCCTTCCTGCCGGGCTTCCGGGCCTGGAGCACGGAGATGGAGATCCGGCCCATCGGCCTGCAATATGTGGATCACTGCGTGGGCAATGTGGAGCTGGGCAAGATGAACCATTGGGTGGAGTTTTACCAGAACGTGATGGGCTTCAAGCTGCTGGTCACCTTCGATGACAAGGACATCTCTACCGACTACACCGCCCTGATGAGCAAGGTGGTGAGCAACGGCAACGGCTACATCAAATTCCCCATCAACGAGCCGGCCGAAGGCAAGAAGAAGTCCCAGATCGAAGAGTACCTCGACTTCTACCGCGGGCCCGGTGTGCAGCACATTGCCGTGGCTACCGAAGACATCATTCACACGGTGGGTGAGCTGCGCAAGCGCGGTGTGGATTTCCTCTACGTGCCCGACACCTATTACGAGACCGTGACCGAGCGCGTGGGCGAGATCAAGGAGGACCTGGATGCCCTGAAGGAACTCAACATCCTGGTGGATCGCGACGAAGAGGGGTACCTGCTGCAGATCTTTACCAAGCCCGTGCAGGATCGCCCCACCGTCTTTTACGAGATCATCCAGCGCGAAGGCGCCCGGTCCTTCGGCAAGGGCAATTTCAAGGCCCTGTTCGAAGCCATCGAGCGCGAGCAGGAGCTGCGAGGAACGCTCTAGGGGAAGATAACCCCACGCGCAAAAAGCCCCGGCCCATTTCGCGGTCGGGGCTTTTCTTTACCGGGGCAGCAAATGAAATTTTTTCCACCGCAAACCTTTGTATTTTTCGGAAAAACCCATCCGGCCCATGCCGAACCCGGAAAACCAACGCCTGCGGGAAGCCTACGACGGTTCGAAACCCTGGCTCCTTTGGGGTCCCTACCTCAGCGAGCGCCAGTGGGGCACCGTGCGCGAAGACTACAGCCCCAACGGCGATGCCTGGGCTTATTTTACCCATCAGCATTCCTCTGCCCGCGCCTATCGCTGGGGCGAGGATGGCCTGGCCGGCTTCTGCGACGAGCAGCAGCGCCTGTGTCTGGCCATCGCCCTTTGGAACGGCCGGGATCCCATCCTCAAAGAACGCCTCTTCGGCCTCACCAATGCCCAGGGCAATCACGGCGAAGATGTGAAGGAATACTACTTCTACCTGGACCAAACCCCCACCCACTCCTTTGCCCGCTACCTCTACAAATACCCCCAGGCCGAGTATCCCTACCAGGAGTTGGTGGACGTCAACCGCGCCCGCAGCCGGACCGAACCGGAGTACGAGTTGCTGGATACCGGCATTTTCAACGATGATCGCTATTTCGATGTAGAGGTGGTGTATGCCAAGGAAAGCCCCGAAGCGCTGCTCTGGCAGATCACCGTCCACAATCGCGGGCCGGAAGCGGCCGAACTCCATCTCCTTCCCCATATCTGGTTTCGCAACACCTGGGCGCCGCCCCTGAGCAAACCCAAGCCCAAACTCCGGGCCGAGGGGGCTGCCATCCGGGCCGAACATCCGGAGCTGGGCCTCTACTGGTTGCATACCGAAGCGCACTGCCTCCGTTG
>JAJDFU010000457.1 GCA_020528935.1 Saprospiraceae bacterium
ACGGTGTGGTGGGGGGGTCGAAAAAGAAGGCCTGGTACGCTCTTGCCGTGACCTTGTAGTGCACGGCGTTGCCGATGAAGTCCATCAGCTGGAAGGGCCCCATGCGGAAGCCACCCAGTGCTTGGACCGCCCAGTCGATGGTAGCAACGTCGGCCAGTCCCTCATCCAGGATGCGCAGGGCTTCGCCGTAGAAGGGGCGCGCCACCCGGTTGACGATGAAGCCCGGGGTATCCTTGGCCTGCACGGTCGTCTTGCCCCAGTCCTGCAGCAGTTGTGTCACCCTCGATACCAGGCCAGGCTCGGTTTGTACGGCGGGAATGACCTCTACCAGCTTCATGAGGGGCGCGGGGTTGAAAAAGTGAATGCCCAGCACGCGCTCCGGTTTTTTGCAAGCCGAGGCAATGGACGCGACAGACAGGCTGGACGTGTTGGTCGCCAGGATGCTCGTCTCGGGAACGATGTCTTCCAGTTGCTCAAAGACATTTTGTTTGGCGTCCAGGGATTCTACGATGGCCTCGATGACCAGGCCGGCCTGCTGGCAATCGTACATGCTGTCCACGTAGGTGATGCGGCCGAGCACGGCTTCCACTTCCTGCTTCTTCATGCGGCCTTTTTCCACCTGCCTGAGCAGAATGCGTTCCAGGTCGTCCCGGGCCCGGGTGAGTGCGTCGGGGTTGCTGTCGTACAGGCGGACGGGATGTCCGGCCGTAGCCGCTACCTGTGCAATGCCTTTGCCCATGGATCCGCTTCCGATGATGCCTACTTGCATGCCGATGTCGTTTTTCGCTTTAGCGCGTATGGGAGCTGTGCTGTTTCAGTCAACCCGGTCAAAGCGCAGCAGTTCGGTTTCGCCCCGGACCAAAACGAGTTGGTTGTCTGCGATCCGGTACCCATTGACGCGCCTCAGGGTATTCAGAAAGGCAGAGCTGCCCTGAATGTTGCAGTCTTCGTCCCGGGTTTCCAGGTTCCCGATGCTGATCCATTCGCTTCTGGCATCAAAGGTGCCGCCTATGGCCCGGCAGCCTTCGCTACCGTACAGCCTGCCGATCCGGGTGTCGAATTCGATGACGGGCACGGCTTGCAGCGATTCGGCGCTGCGCCCCTCCAGTTGGGCCAGCTTCCAGCTGCCCTGCAAACGAGCCAGGGGCGTGGTCGTTTCGCTCGTGAGCTGCTTTTTGGAACCGCAAGCAAAGAAAATCAACGGGATAGTTGCCAGGAGCATGAAGTAGCGCGAGAAATGCATGGGGTCCGTTTTGATCTGCTCAATATCGTGATTTGCCGGAACAATGCCGCTGCCGGGATCGGCAAAAGGGAAAATTCACCGAATGTTCCGCCTTTTGGCTATACGATCTCAAGGCGTTGAAAATCAATCCATTGCGAATAAGTCAGCCTCATTCTTACGCTAACTATCCTACCCGCATTTAGGTACACAAAATTTTGTAATGGTCAGGGTATTCGACCCTGACCTAAGTGGTTGAACATGCGCCTGTTTTCAGCCACTTATCGTCATGATTCACGGAAACCCGTGAATCATCCGGGTTAAGGTGAGGTCGGGCATGGCCGACGATTTCGTAACGCGACGGTAGTCAGGACCCGAGCTCGCGATAGTGGGTAAAGGGACCTCAGCATGTCTTGCGACCATCGACCTTTGACAGCCTGAGATTTTGCCATTCAGCAACGCGCTCAACCCCAACTTTAGGTGGAACTAGGAAGGTTGCAGCGACCCCACGGCCATATCCACCGTGGCGCTGCCCACCTGGCCACCCAGGGGCGGGTTCAGCTTCTTGAGGCGCACCCGCACACCCTGAATCGTATTAAAATGCCCCGTGACGCGCGCGATGATCCGCTGGGCTACCGTTTCCAGCAGCGCAGAGGGTTTTTTCATTTCGGATTGGCAAAACACGTACAGCTTCTCGTAGTTGACCGTCTGGAAGAGATCGTCCTCGAGGGTGGCTCCTTGCACGGGGGCATCGACCCAAAGGTCGAGGATAAACTCGCCACCTGCCCGCCGTTCTTCCCGGTAATAGCCATGGTAGGCGTAGAAGTGCATATCTTCCAGCGAGATGAGGGCCATTTCTTCGTCTCTTTTGCGTAAAGGTAGGTTTTTTCCTCATCGCCCGAAGGCACTTCATATTCCACTGATCTTTTGAATTCTGTACCTTTACGACTTAACGAATCACCATTCCATATGCACAAGAACGCCAACGGCTCCACGGCCACCGCTTCCGAGGTTTCTTCGCGTGAAGACCGGTTTCAACATCACGATTACTACCTGCTTGACGATCTGTTGGAAAGCGATCACCTGCTTGCCCGCGAATCGGTGCGGGCCTGGGTAAAACGCGAAGTGTCTCCCATCATTGAGGACTATGCCAATCGCGCGGAATGCCCGACCCACCTCTTTCGGGGGCTGGCCGAGATCGGTGCTTTCGGCCCCAGCCTGCCCGCCGAATACGGCGGCGGTGGTATGGATGAGATCGCCTACGGGGTGATCATGCAGGAGCTGGAGCGCGGCGACAGCGGTATTCGTTCTATGGCCTCTGTGCAGGGTTCCCTGGTGATGTATCCCATCTTTGCGTTCGGGTCCGAAGCCCAGAAGAAAAAATACCTGCCCAAGCTGGGCAGCGGTGAGCTCATCGGTTGTTTCGGCCTCACGGAGCCCGATCACGGCTCCAATCCCAGTGGTATGGCCACCCACATTGTGGACGATGGCGATGCCTACATCCTCAACGGCTCCAAGATGTGGATCACCAACTCGCCGTTGGCCGACCTGGCCGTGGTTTGGGCCAGGGCCGAAGACGGCAAAGTGCGCGGGCTGATCGTCGAAAAAGATATGAAGGGCTTTTCGGCGCCCGAGATCAAAGGCAAGTGGAGCCTGCGCGCTTCCATTACCGGCGAGCTGGTATTCGAAGACGTGCGCGTGCCCAAAGCCAACCTGCTCCCGGAGGTCAAGGGGATGCGCGGTCCCTTGTCCTGTCTGAACAAGGCCCGCTACGGTATCGCCTGGGGTGCGGTGGGTGCGGCCCTGGACTGCTACGATTCCGCTCTGCGCTATGCCCAGGAACGCACGCAGTTTGGCAAGCCGATCGCGCAGTTTCAGCTGCAGCAGAAAAAACTTGCCGAAATGATCACGGAAATCACCAAGGCTCAATTACTGGTCTGGCGGCTGGGCTCCCTGGCCAATGCCGGCAAGGCTACTCCCGCCCAGATCTCCATGGCCAAGCGCAACAATGTGCACATGGCGCTTCAGGTGGCCCGCGAAGCCAGGCAAATCCACGGCGGTATGGGAATTACCAATGAGTATCCCGTGATGCGACACCTGATGAACCTGGAGACCGTGCTGACTTACGAAGGCACCCACGATATCCACCTGCTCATCACCGGACTGGATATTACGGGGCTCAATGCGTTTGTGTAGCGGCCTTGGTCTTTCCGAAGGCGTAGCGCTTGTGGACATTGTTGCTATTGGATGAACCATCAGGTCCCGTTTAGTTTTCTTTAACACCATATTCCTTGGACTTGTGGTATTTTTCAAATTCAGCAAAACCAAGCTGCGCTTGCCTTTCGTTAAACAGTGAAGTAAAAGAAACAGGCTATTATGAGGAGGCGACTTTTTTGTGTTCTGGTCCTCGCCGCGGCAGCCGGCAGGGGGCTGACCCAAGGCCAATCCATTTTGCTCACCAACCCTTCTTTTGAGGATGCGCCCGAGCACAGCCGCCAACCCGCCGGCTGGCACAACTGCGGGTTTCCCGGCGAATCGCCGCCCGATACGCAGCCCAATAACGAGTTTGCCGTCACCAAGCCGGCAGCGGAAGGGTCGACTTATCTGGGGCTGGTGGTTCGCGACAACGAAACCTGGGAGTCGGTTTCTCAGCGCCTGAATACCCCTATGCAAGCCGGGCAGTGTTTCCAGTTCAGTATCTCCCTGGCGCGGTCGGAGATGTACGTGAGCCTCAGCCGCACCAATCCGGAGCGCACCGTCAACTACGTCACCCCGGCCAAGCTGCGCATCTATGGCGGTTTTGGGCATTGCGATCGCAAAGAACTGCTGGCCGAAAGCAGCCTGATCATCAGCTACAAGTGGAAGCGCCACACCTTCAAGCTCAACCCCAAACAAAATTATACCTACCTCCTTCTGGAGGCCTATTACGATACGCCAGTGATGTTCCCCTACAACGGCAACCTCCTGGTCGATCACGCCTCCGCCCTCGATCCGCTGGACTGCCGGGAGGAAGTGCCCGAAAACCTGGAGGAACTCGCACAAAAAGAACCCGAGGAGCAACCCAGTATCGCGGCCAGTCCGCCCCCGCCGATCAATAATGCTCCCAATCCCGCGCCGGCCCAACCCGAACCCACGCCTGTACCGGCTAATCCGCTACCGCCGGCGACCAGCGATCCGGGACCCAGCCGGGTAAAAGCCAAATCCTTTGCCGACCTCACGAAGGAAGACTTGCGCACCGGGCAAACGCTGCGCATCGAAAACCTCTACTTCGAAGCCGACAAGTCGGTCATCACCAGCAATTCCTTCGCCACCCTGGACGAGCTGTACTCGTTTCTGCGCAAAAACAAAGGCGTAGTCGTGGAAATTGGCGGGCACACCAACAGTCTTCCGCCCGATGACTACTGCGACCGCCTGAGCACGCAACGCGCCAAATCGGTGGCCGACTACCTCGTGAGCAAGGGCATTCCCGACAGCCAGGTCCAATACAAGGGCTACGGCAAGCGCTTCCCTGTGGATTCGAACAATACCCTTCAGGGCCGGAAGCGAAATCAGCGGGTGGAGGTCAAGATCCTGTCCATCAGCGAAAACTAGTTCTCCGCAGATGCCGTCGGTTCGGATTGCATACGGCCGTCCGCATCTCCCCTCAGGTGAATAATACCGTTTGAAAATAAAAAGTCGCATACCGACAACGAAGGGGTTGGGGAACCCCAAACCCCTTCGAGTCGAGTACATACGCGCGTGAAAAGGTTTGGGCGCTGCGCCCAAACCTTCGGGATAGCGAAATAAGCGCGTATGCACGGTTTTCATGCCGCTGAAGGATATGGCATTCCCGATTGCCATCAGGCAGATTATCCTTAAAACCGAATAATTATGGCGCCCTCCACTTTGCGCATTCCCAAGGACCAGGCAGTTGGCGTCAAAGAAAAGGCGTTGCAATGGGCCGAGAGGCATTTCGATCATTGCTGCCTGCTGGACCACAACGACTACGAGCGGTATCCGTACCATTCCGTACAGGCCCTGCTGGCGGCCGGCAGCCGGCGCCAGTTGCAGTGCTCGGCCCGGGAGGATCCCTTCGCTCGATGGAAGGCCTGGCAGAACGACGCTTGGTGGAGTTTCGGGTTTCTGGCCTACGACCTCAAAAATGCCCTGGAGGACCTCCAGTCCCGGCATCCCGACGGCATCGGCATGCCGGACCTCTTCTTTTTCGAGCCCGAGCTCGTACTGGAGGTGCTCGACGATGACCTTCTGATCCACTCGGCGGAAAAGGACCCAGCCGCGATCTGGCGAGCGATCCGGCGGGAAGAGGTCTCCGGCGCGCCCCGCCCTCGGGCTAAGCCGCTCTACTTTCGCCCCCGCATGAGCAAGCCCGTGTATGTGCAACGGCTGGAAGCCATTCTGGGGCATATTCAGGCCGGCGACGTGTACGAGATGAATTTCTGCCAGGAATTTTTTGCAGAGGCGGCATCCCTCCGGCCGGTGCCGTTGTTCAGGCGGCTCAACGCCAGCGCCCGGGCGCCCTTCTCTGCTTTTCTGAAACTGGAAGACCGATACCTGTTCAGTACCAGCCCGGAGCGCTTCCTCAAACGCTCCGGCTCGCTCTTGCTTTCCCAGCCGATCAAGGGTACGGCACGGCGAAGCCCGAATGCGGAACGGGATGCCCGCCTCCGCCGATCCCTGCAGGAGAGCCTGAAAGACCGCACGGAAAACGTCATGATCGTGGACCTGGTGCGCAACGACCTCGGCCGCGTGTGCCGGACCGGGA
>JAJDFU010000406.1 GCA_020528935.1 Saprospiraceae bacterium
GCACTGGGTGTCCCCCTGGTGGAAGTGTCGGAAGGGTACCTCGATGATGGATTGGACCTCCGGGGCCGCCGGTACGAAGCGGGGGTTGTAATCCAGGTAGCCGATGTAGGGAGGGACCAGAAAGTTGCTCACCGGAATGTAGAGCTCGGTGAGCCGGCCGAGCAGCTGGATGTCGCTCGCCCGGACGCCTACCTCTTCCTCGGCCTCCCGCAGGGCCGTCTCGCCCAGGTGGCGGTCTTCCTTTTCGTAGCGGCCGCCGGGGAAGCCGATCTGGCCGCGGTGCTGGTCGCGGGAGTTGTGCGACACGCGCTCGATCAGCACCAGGTGCATTTCCCGCTCCTCAGCGGGATAAAACAAGGCCATGACGCCGGCCTGCTTGGCTTCGGGGGGCGGGTCGGGCGCGTACTGCCGCCCGACGTGCGCCATGCGGTACTGCGCTTCCCGGCCGGGCAGGGGGCGGCGGAGCTGCTCTTCAAGGCGTACGATAAACGAGTAATCTGCCATGAGTGTGTAACGCGCAGCCGTTGGAGGGAGTTGCAGAAAAGGGCCGGATTTGTCCGTCTGCTGCTTTTAGCCTTTGCCGTTGTTGGCTTTCTGCAGATAGCGCTCCAGGGCCATCGTCATGGAAGGCACTTCCGGGGTGGGCGCTTTGATGTTGATGGTGAGCCCGCGCTCCTCGACCGCTTTGCTCGTAGAGTTGCCGAATACGGCAATGCGGGTTTCGTCCTGGGTGAATTCCGGAAAGTTTTCGTACAGCGAAGTGATGCCCAGCGGGCTGAAAAAGACGAGCACGTCGTACTTGACGTCGCTGAGGTCGCTGAGGTCGGAGCTCACCGTGCGATACATGAGGGCATCCTGCCAGTCGAAGCCGTTCTCATCCAGGAAGTGGGATACGGCCTTGCTGCCGAGATTGGAGCAGGGCAACAGGAACTTTTCCTTGTTCTTGTGCTTCTTGAGCGCGGGAGCCAGATCCTGAACGGTGCGTTTGCCTGCAAAAACTTTCCGCTTGCGGTACACGATGAACTTTTGCAGGTAATGGGCCACGGCCTCGGTAAGGCAAAAGTATTTCGTATCCTGCGACACCTTCACGCGCGACTCCTCACAGATGCGGAAGAAATGGTCGATGGCGTTTTTGCTGGTAAAAATGACGGCGGTGTGGTCTTCCAGCCGTATGCGTTGCTTGCGAAACGTTTTGACATCTACCGGCTCTACGTGGATAAAGGGCCGCCAGTCGATTTGGAGGCCGTATTTTTCTTCCAGTTCGTAGTAGGGGGAGCGTTCGGGTTTGGGCTGGGAGACCAGAATGGTTTTCACTTTCTTGTATGTCTCCTCTTTCACGTGATCGTTTACTGCTGACATCCAATGACCTTTGGAAAAAACCAACTGAAACAGGCAGTGAGCCTCACAACTGATTGATAATCAGCTTGGCGAGCACCACTACCGGTGCGATTTCAACGGTGCAAATATACAACAAAAAATGAAACTTATTACTCCAGGCCTTGCTGCCGGCAATGGCGAGGCCGCGAAGGGAACGCAGCAGGTAGGCCAGGGCGACGGCCCCGAACATCAGGTAAATGAGACCGGTGTGCAGTTCGGAAGGCGCAAAAGCGAGCAGCAGATTCACCGGCAGGAGAAAAAGCCCCAGGGCAATGCTGAACAGCCGGATGGCGAAGCTGTACTGGGCCAGCTGTGCGCGTATGGGGAAGATGAAACCGAGCAGGCGGAGCAGAAGGTGTTTGAGCCCAAAGGCCAGGCCCGCCCCGGCAATGAGTATCAGCAGATCGGGCGCAGGCAGGGCGGTTAGCCGCAGCCCCTGGGGCCAGAGCCACTGCAAGGGGAAGCACCCCAGCTTGGCAAAGAAAAACAAGTAAAGCAGGCGAAACGGCCACGGACTTTGGCCGCCCGAAACGCGGGAGAGCATATTCAATCGATTCCGGTTGAACCGGGAGGGCACTGCGTTGCCGCACAGCGGCCGGGACGGGGGGAGCAAAGACGCACGGGGCACCGACA
>JAJDFU010000260.1 GCA_020528935.1 Saprospiraceae bacterium
TTTGGTCCAGGGGTACCCCCAGTTGCTCCTTCCCCTCCGGCATCATCCCCTCCCCGGCGGCGGGGGTGTGACTGAAGTAGGCCATCTCTACTCCTGGCTCATGATGCTGCGCTCCAAGCGCGGGTCGGGCTTGTTCATTGTCGAAAATCCCGCTACGGGCGAGCGCAAGCGGGTGGATTTGCGCGCGCACCTCTGGGATAGCCAGCGGCGCAAGCTCTTTACCCACCCGGACATGATCTGGCAATTTGCCCAGTACCTGGAAGCTGAATACGCCAAGGAGTTTCCTCAGCCCGAAGTGTACGCCCTCATCAAAGTGCGCTTCAACGACCGGCCTGTCGCCGTCTATGTCGATCCTGAATGTGATCTGGCCCGGGAGAAGTGGTCGTTCTGGAAGCCTTCCTCCTGGATTGCGGAGCCCACATGGGCGGAATCTAGATGATCATGCCAGCACCCACGGTTTCATTGGTGGCTTCATCGATGAAGATCATGCTGCCCGTGATGCGATTTTTCCGGTAGATATCGAAGAACAGCGGTTTCGTACTGCGTATCCGGATGCGCGCAATGTCGTTCATGCCAATGGTCAGGTCGTCCTGATTGCGGTGCAGGGTGTTGATATCCAGCTTGTAGCGGATCTCCTTGATCACGCAGCGCGCTTCCTGAGTCGTATGCATGATGGCATACTTGCCGTTGAGCTGCAGGGGCTTTTCGTTGAACCAGCAGATCATCAATTCCAAATCCTGGCTGACTTCCGGCACATTGTTCTCGCGCACGATCATATCGCCCCGGCTGAGGTCCAGATCGTCTTCCAGCAGCAGGGTCACGGACTGGGGCGGGAAAGCTTCCTCCAGTTCACCATCATAGCTGTCGATTTTTTTCACCGAAGTGGTGAAGCCGCTGGGCAAAAGCATGACCCTGTCGCCCTTTTTGATCACTCCGCCGGCCACCCGCCCGGCATAGCCTCGATAATCGTGGAACTCGTCGGTATAGGGACGGATGACATACTGCACCGGAAAGCGGCAGTCGATAAAATTGTGGTCCGAGCCAATGTGCACGTTCTCCAGATAATACAGTAGGGTAGTACCCCCAAACCAGGGCATGTTTTCGGATTTGGTCACCACATTGTCGCCCGCAAGGGCCGAGATGGGAATGAAGTGTACGTCCTTCACATCGAGCTTGTAGGAGAATTCCGAGAACTCTTCCTTGATGCGTTCAAAGACCTCCTCGCGGTAGTCCACCAGGTCCATTTTATTGATACAGATCACCAGGTGTGGGATTTGCAGCAGGCTGGCGATGAAGGCGTGGCGACGGGTTTGCTCCACGATGCCGTTGCGGGCATCGATGAGGATGAGGGCGACGTTGGCCGTGCTGGCCCCGGTGACCATATTGCGCGTGTACTGGATGTGCCCCGGCGTATCGGCGATGATGAATTTGCGCCGGGGTGTGGCGAAGTAGCGGTAGGCCACATCGATGGTGATGCCCTGTTCGCGCTCGGCCCGCAGCCCGTCGGTGAGCAGGGCCAGGTTGACTCCCGCTTCCCCCCGGCGTGCAGAACTCTGCCGTATGGATTCGTACTGATCTTCAAAAATACTCTTGCTGTCGTACAGGAGCCGTCCGATCAGGGTGGACTTGCCGTCGTCTACCGAGCCGGCTGTGGTGAAGCGCAGGAGTTCCGTATGTTGAGCACTGGCTTTAGTCGTGGTTTCTTGTTGCATCGTTTTGAAATTGCTTTTGGCTGTTGACCATTGGCAGGTGCATTTTCCAGCTGGCCGCAGCTATTTTAGCTTTTTATCAATGGGTTGATTTTGCGCTGTAGGGTATAGAGTTTTTCAAGGGCTGTTTTTCAGGTCTTTTGATTCCAGGTATCCAGTGTTCGAGCCATCCAGCAGCGGAGTTGCGCGCTCAAAACTATATCCTTCGCGATTTCCAGAAACCGACTGAAGGCTTTGCCGCTCGCTCAGCTCGCTCCTTCGGCTATATGTATTGCCCTATTCGCATTTGCCTTTGAAGGCGGGCACTTCGTCAGGGCATAGGCTTCAGTCTTGAGATCCATGGCCAGCTGCCAAATCCCGCAATCCTGAAATTGCGCATGCCGATGTTTTTTGCAAAAAGCTTACGGCCAACAGCCATTTAGAAATATCCCTGCTTCTTCCGGTCCTCCATGGCGGTTTCGGAGCGCTTGTCGTCGGCGCGGCCGCCGCGTTCGGTGACGCGCGCCATGGACACCTCGGCAATGATGTCCTCGACCGTCTCGGCGGCAGACTCCCAAACACCTGTACAGGTCATGTCACCTATGGTGCGGCAGCGCACGACCATCTCCACTACCTCTTCTTCGGGCCGCTTGTTGATGTAGGGCGAATCGGCCAGCAGCATGCCGTCGCGGCGGAAGACCTTCCGCTTGTGGGCAAAGTAGAGGCTGGGCAGTTCCACCTGCTCCAGAGCCAGGTATTGCCACACGTCCAACTCGGTCCAGTTGGAGATGGGGAATACCCGGAAATGCTCACCCATGAGCTTGCGGCCGTTGAAGAGGTTCCACAACTCGGGACGCTGGTTTTTGGGGTCCCACTGCCCGAATTCGTCGCGATGGCTGAAAAAGCGCTCTTTGGCGCGGGCTTTCTCCTCGTCGCGCCGGCCACCGCCCATGGCCGCGTCAAACTTGCCTTTTTCCAGAGATTCCAGGAGTACGGCCGTCTGCAGCAGGTTTCGACTGGCGTCATAGCCTTTTTCCTCGGCGACCAGGCCGCGGTCGATCGCTTCCTGCACGGATCCCACGATGAGGCGCAGGCCGTGCTTCTCCACCAGGTCGTCGCGGTACTCCAAAGTCTCCGGGAAGTTGTGCCCCGTATCGATGTGCAGCAGTGGGAAGGGCACCCGGGCCGGGTAAAAAGCCTTGATGGACAGGTAAGTCATCAGAATGGAATCTTTACCGCCGGAAAAGAGCAGCACGGGATTCTGAAACTGGGCGGCCACTTCGCGAAGCACGAAGATGGATTCGGCTTCCAGTTCTTTGAGGTGGTTGATATGGTAGTTGGTCCGCATAGTGTCGAAGTCGGTATGAGGTAGAAAAAAGAATTACGGCTGTTCAACCCGTTGCCGGGCAAAGGTAAAAAGTAGATCGAGGGAATCCTCCAGGTCTTGTTCGTGGGTGTCCAGGCGCAGATCCGGCTCTGGAGGTTGTTCGTAGGGGGCATCAATACCGGTAAAGCCCCGAATTTCGCCAGCCCGGGCCTTTTGATAAAGGCCTTTGACATCCCGCGCCTCGCAAACTGCCAGGGGGGCGTGTACGTGTACTTCCACAAAGTCGTCCGCACCGATGATGTCGCGGGCCATGGCCCGGATAGCGACGGTAGGACTGATGAACGAGCAGATGGCGATGAGGCCGCTCTGACAGTACAGGCGGGCAACCTCGGCGATGCGGCGGATGTTCTCGCGCCGCTCCTCGGGCGAAAAGCCCAGGTTGTTGCTGATGCCGGTTCGGATGTTGTCGCCGTCCAGCACCTGGGGAAAGAAGCCCGCCTCGAAAAGGCGGCGTTCCAGCCCCTGGGCCAAGGTGCTCTTGCCCGAACCGGAAAGCCCCGTGAGCCAGAAGGTGCAGCTGCGCTGGCCCAGGCGCTCCTCCCGCTCCCTGCGCGAGAGCAGGCGTTCGAAAATGGGATGGATGTGTTCGCTCAAATCCTGTGCTTTTAGAGGGTTTCGTCCTGTGGATGATCCTTGCCCTTGAACCATTGCCGCACGGAACCGCGCGGAGCCAGTTGCCAGGCGCGTTCGTGCAGGTAGTAGATGATCAGCTTGAGCACCAACTCAAAGCCGGCCACCATGCTGGATTTTTCCAGTACATCCTCGCATCCGCTGCCTTGAAAGATCGTATAGGCCAGAATAAAGGTGGTGCCCGTAGCAATAACCCGCCAGGTAACGGCTTTCAGTATACTCCTCGTATGCGATTCTTTTTGCATAGCATTTCGCGTTAAGCAGCGCTAAAGTAAGACAAGCCCTGCATTCCTCCCGGGAAGTGGGGCTGCAAATACAGATGAACTCGCTCCAGCCGGGTTACCTGGACCAAGCCGAGAAAATCCTGCAAAGGACCTGGTCTATGCCTCGGGCAAGCGACTGGAGCCTTTGTTTTGCCAACTTAAAATGTGGATGGTTGCGGTGCGGATAGCCGAAAAGAATGTACGCTATTTCAGCAAATAAAAAAATCCGGCGTTAAAGCTGGGGGCTGCCAGGATGTTTTGCGCAAGCAATACCGTACCCACTGAGGCCGACAGGCCGAAATGCGTACCAATGATGTAATTGGCTTCGGGAATGAGAGAAAGGTAGGTAATGCGGTTGCCGAAAATGGAGGAACTGCCCGTCACGCCACCGCTGCTGCCGTTGCGCAGGGCCAGCACCAGATCCATCTTGAGCGCAAACTGCCAGTGGTCGCCCGGCGTCCAGCCAAACTCTCCGCCAGCCCGGAAGGCGTCGTCGTAATTGATCTCCAGCGGACCGGAACTATAGTCCAGCGTGGCATTACCCCGCCACTGGTAACCCGCCGAAAGGGTAGCGTAGAGCGGCGCGGGATAGAAAGAGTGCGAGGCGTGCAGCATGGCGGTGAGGCCCCAGGCGCCGTCGCCCGACTGCAGCAGCTCGCTTTGGCCACCCGCGTTCTCGCCGCTGGGCAGCTTGAGCAGGGCCGACGCACTCAGCACCACCGGCCCCCGGTGGATGAGCCCATAGCGCCCGCCAAAGGCTATGTCGCCCAAACCGTTGAACTCGTCGCCGGGGATGACGAATCCGTCCACACTGCTCTCGCGCTTGTTGATGGTGCTGCGCACAAAAACCGGTGCGCTGAGAACGGCCGTAAGGCGATCTGTGATACCGTACTCGCCGTACAGGCTGGTGGTGTAAATGGAAGTGGTGGTGATGGCAATGAGGTCGCCGTCCGGATTGAAGAACTGACCGGCCCGGATCATGCTTTGGCTCAGCTTGAAGTAGCCTTCGCCCCGGGGGGGTGTCCAGCCGCTTTGGGCGTGCAGAGAAACGATAAGGCTAAAGAAGAATGCGGATAAAAGGACAAATCTCATGATGCTGTGTTGTGCTAGTTCGCTGGACCATTCCGTCCGGACCTGCTCTAAGCCAAAAGCCTATCGCCGGGAGCCTGTAGAAATTGACTACTGCAAGGGCGCCGCACCAAAGGGCACGCTGAACGGCATGCAGTAAATAATGGCAAAGTGCATATCGGCGGTATTCACGGATTCCGGTATGGCATAGGATTGCTCGCCGCTGGTGGATTGCAGCCCGCCGAGGTTGACGCCGCCCGTGACGTTGTTCTCGTTGGGGCTGAGGTACACGAACAGGCCCGGCCCGCTCTGCGTCTGGAAGTCGCTCCCGAAACGCAGAGTGGCCCGGGTGCCCTCTACCTGCAGTATGGCCGTGCCGGCGGCGCTGTAACCGTTTTGGCCGCTGAAGGTGCCCGTGCGGACCATGGTCGTGCTGCCGACCCGCACCGTAAAGGGCAGGCTGCGTATGCCCTCGGTCATGGCGGTAATGCCGGCTTCGCCCTCGGCTATGCCCGTTACTTCACCCATACCGGAAACGGTGGCTACGGCCGGATCGGAACTTTCCCAGCTGATCGTCTTGCCGTCCAGTTCCTCGCCCATGGCATTGGTGATCCGGGCTCCCAACTGCAGGCTTTCGCCTACTTCCAACATGTTTTGATTGCCCTCGATGGCAATCAAAGCCACGGCTCCGGCATCGGCGACGACGGTCACTTGTACGGAATCGCGCAGGCTGCCGTTGGCTATGCCCAGGATGAAGGTCTGGCCCAGGCCGGCTGCCGTCACGATGCCGCCTTCGTCTACAGTGCCTACGGCCTCATCGGCCGACTGCCAGCTCCACTCGGCCTCCCCCTCCCGGCCGCCGGCGGCCTACACCCGGGCCCCACGGGCATCGCACTCCACCGGGCAGAGGCCCACGATGACACCCCCGCCCTCCGCCGCG
>JAJDFU010000117.1 GCA_020528935.1 Saprospiraceae bacterium
CGTTGTGCAGAGATGTGTCAGATGATCTCCGCCAATCTCGCGGAGTGATTTGTTGGAGCGGCAGCCGGACGGCCACGGCCATCCCGTGCTCATGGCCGATCACATAGAGGCTTATGCACCCGACCAAGCGTTCGACAGCGGCGATGCCCCGTGCAGCAGCAAGCGGGCTGCTCGCAAAGGCGAATACGATGCATTTGACTTTTTCGGCTTGTGGAAATGGACGGACCAGTTGCTGGATTGCTCTTCCGGCGGGCCTCCCTGTCCCTTGTTCTCCAACCTTCCCGGACAGGTGTCTCTGAGCAGATGGAGCGACGGCCAGCCGATGCGGCCGGTCGAAATTGAGATCCATCCCAACCGCATTCCTGAGTAAGTGGATCGATAGTATTGGCCACCCGCCTGCCATACCTGCGGCAGGTGAACGGCAAGCGGGAATGGCCTATGCTTCAGCGCCATGAAAACCGTGCCAACGCGCTTGTACCGCGATCAGAAAGATTTGGGCGCGCCCAGATCTTCTCGCGCGCGTACGTACTCGACTCGAAACGGGTTGGGGTACCCAACCGCGTTTTATTTTTAAACGGTATTAGTGGGGTTGTTTTGCCGCAATGCAGGACCGTGTTTGATGTGTTCCAACAGCTCGTCCAGATTCCAGGCGTCGTCCACGGTGTAGGGGCCGATGGCCGTGCGGCGCAGGGCCGTGAGGTAGGCTCCGCTGCGGACGGCCTTGCCGAAATCGTACACCAAGGAGCGGATATAGGTACCCTTGCTGCATTTCACCTCAAAATCCACTTCGGGAAGGGCTATCCGGGTAAGCTCGAAGGATGCGATGTGTACCGGCCTGGGTTCAATGTCTATGCGCTCGCCCTTGCGCGCCTTTTTATAGAGCGGCTGTCCGTCCACTTTAATGGCCGAGAACATAGGCGGGATCTGATCGATGTCTCCGAGGAAGGAACGCCGCGCCTGCTCCAGTAAGCCGGGGTTGAGGTGTTCGATGGGAAACTCCTCGTCCACCTCGGTTTCCGCATCGTAGGACGGGGTGGTGGCGCCCAGGCGCATGGTTCCCGTATACACCTTGGGCAACTGCTGAAACTCACCGAGCTTCTTGGTGGATTTGCCCGTACAGATGATGAGCAGGCCGGTTGCCATGGGGTCCAGGGTGCCGGCATGGCCTACCTTGATCTTTTTCACGCCCAGGCGTTTGCGGATCTTGTTCCGGATCTTGCTGACTACGTCAAAGGAGGTCCACCCGATGGGTTTGTCCACCAAGAGGGTGGCACCGGCGCGATAGTCGTACAACGGTAAGGGATCGTCTTCTTTCATGAGTTCCTTCTTGCTTGGCAGCCCTTCCATAAGTTTGTTCTTATTGCATGAACCAATACAAACCGATGGCGATCGCGGCCACACCAAAGCAATATATTGAAAAATACCTGAGCTTGCTTCGTTTGACCACTCTTATCATGAGCTTGCAGGCCAGGTAGCCCGTGATGAAAGCAGCTACGAAACCGGCCGCCAGAGTGATCCAGCTCATGTTGGTGGCGGCCAGTTCGCCTTCCATGACGTCCTTTCCGATTTTCCCCAGAATGAGCGGCACCACCATCAGGAAGGAAAAGCGGGCGGCATCTTCCCGCTTGATCCCGAAGAGCAGGGAGGCGGATATGGTAGCGCCCGAGCGGGAAATGCCGGGCAGGATGGCCACGGCCTGGGCGACCCCTATGCCGAGGGCCTCGCCAAAGGACACGGATTTGTGGCGATCGCGGGCCCGGTCGGCGTACAAGAGCAAAATGCCGGTCACGATCAGCATGAGCCCCACCAGCAACAGCTGCCGGTCGAACAGCATTTCGATGGCGTCTTCGAAGATCAGCCCGACGGCGACGGCCGGCACCATGCTGAGCAGGATTTTGACGGTATAGGCCGTTTCTTCATTCCACTGAAACCGGAATAACCCACGCAGGATCTGACCCACTTCCTTGTGAAACAACACCAGGGTGCTGAGGGCAGTCGCAGCGTGGAGCACGACGGTCATCAGTAAGCTGTCCTGGGCCATACTCTGATCGTCAAGGATGAACTTGGCTATTTCCAGGTGTCCGCTGCTGCTGATGGGTAAAAACTCGGTTATACCCTGGACGATGCCCAGGATGATTGCGCGCAGTATGTCCATGGGAGTATGGGCTTAGGATTTAAAAATGGCATAGACAACCACTCCAAAGCCCGAGAGGATGACCAGCGGTGCCAGTACGGTGCGGCGCCCGCTGTAGATGACCTCCGGCTCCCAAACCTCCGGACTAGGCATGCTGCCTCCGCTCATGAGCAGCAGGCCAATGGCGACCAGGGCCACCCCCAGGCCCATGAATAGGTAGTTGGATCGGCCGAAGATCAACTCCTGCCTCACCGATGCTGTGCCTCGGCTGCCGGCGCGGGAAGCCACCCGCTTGCTGCCGGTGGAAGAAGGTTTTTGTTTTTTGGCATCGGGTTGTTCCCGCTTGGTCACAACCACTTTCTTTTTTTTTGGCTTACTCATGGATTCGCTTGCTGTTGGTGGTTTAAAATGGTCGGGGGGCCATTCTATTGAACGCGCAGCTCAGTACAAATCGTCCACGCGCATGCGAAGGTATTTATTTACGACCAGATAGGTGCTTCCGGCATACAACAAGATGCCCAACACCAGAATGCCCAGGGCGATAGCGCCTATGCTCCACCAGTCTTCCACCTGCCGCAATTCGGGAAAGGATTGCCAGGCCCACAGCAGCAGCAGCATCAGTCCTCCCAGGGCCAGCAGGCCGCTGATGAAGCCGTAACCGGTAGCTTTCCAGAAGAAGGGCTTGCTGATAAAACCCCAGGATGCCCCGACCAGCTCCATGGTCTTGATCAGAAAACGATTGGCGTAGAGCGAAAGCCGAACCGTGTTGAAGATGAGCAGTACCGCTACCCCGATAAAGAATATGCCCAACCCCAGGGAAAAATAAAACAGGCGCTGCACATTGGCGGCGACCTGATCGATGAGGCTTTCCTGGTAAAAAACGTCCCGCACGGCGGGTTCTTCTACCAAAAGGCTGCGGATTTGCCGCAGGCTGTCGGCCTGCATATGCTCCGCGCGCACGTTGAAGACCAGCATGTCAAAAAAGGGATTGGGCAGATCCAGCTTGAGAAAGTCTTCGCCAAACTCCGTGCGCATTTGCTCGGCGGCAGCTTCCCGGCTGATGAACAGCACTGATTCCGGCTTCACAAAGGAAAGGCCCTCCAACTTTTCTTCGAGCCGGTCCACTTCGCTGCGGGGAGTACCCTCTGCTACTTCGACCAGCACATTGACGCGTTCTTTAAAGAAGGCCACTAATTTTTGGGCATGCAGCACACCGAGCGCAAAAGTGCCCAGCAGGAAGAGCACCAGTGCCACGCCCAGAATGGAATAGAGGTGATTGGTACGGCTTGGGGCAGAAGACATAAGAACGCACTGAACAAAAAAATAAAAGTAGAAAAAATATCGCAACCCCAGCCCCCGACAAGCAGAGCGCAGGGCTTTCCATGCTGTGGCCGGGCATGCCCGGTGAACAGCTCAAAGGGCGCCGGCCTTATCCGGCTTTGCGGATGCCGGAACCCGCAGGCAGAAAGCAGGGCCGGGGCTAAAGCACCGGGCTTGACCTGCCCGCTGTGCCAGGCTTCGTATCTTTAGGCATTCAACGGGTGCTTATGAACTGCTTATCAGTATTATTGGTCGCGACTATGTGGATGTGGATCCCCCTGCAGGCCCAGGTCACCTTGCGCAATGCTTCTTTTGAGGGCGACCCCAGGGACGCCACTGTGCCGGTGGGCTGGTTTCCCTGCGAAGCCGGAACCACACCCGACATCCTGTCCGGCAACGGGAAGGTGTGGAGTGTGCGGGTAGAACCCGCCGAAGGCGAAACCTATGTGGGGCTCATCACGCGCGAGGATGGCACGTTTGAAAGCATCGGTCAGCGATTGAGTGCGCCCCTGCAGCCCAAGGAATGCTACCAATTCACCATACAGCTGGCGCATTCCCCTACCTATGCCACCTTTAACGGGCCGCTGAAGCTGCGCATATGGGGGGGGAGCAGCAAGTGCGCCCGGGATCAGCTGCTGCTGGAAACGCCTTTTATCTCCGAAACGGAATGGCAGACCTTCGAACTGGACGTGGTACCTAAGCGGCCTTTGCACTACATCCTGCTGGAAGCCCACTACCGCGAAGGGAAATTCAGCTATCGCGGCAACATCCTTATCGATGCGTTCAGCCCTATCGTGAAATGCTCGCGGGCCGCGCGCTTGGATTAGTGTTCCATGCGCTCCATGAGTTGTTCGGTTTCCCGCACCAGCTGCTCCCAGTCGTTTTGCAGAGCCTCGTCGGGTTGGGCAGAACTGTCCGAGCGCGCCCGGCGGGCTTCGTCGGCTCTGAGTTCGCCCTTGAGCGCTTTGCGGCGCGACTCCAGTTCGTTCAGTTTGTCCAGGGCTTCCCCGTCGCCGGCGCTTTCCGCCTGGCGCCGCAGCTTGTCAAAAAGCTCTTGGAGGTTTTCCAGCGCGCCGTCGTACTTGCCGGCTTCGAGCTTTTCCTTTTCGGATTTGAGCAGCCCCCAGGCCGACTGGCCCAGATCCTTGATCTGCTCGAAGATCTCCTTGCTGCTTTCCTTTTCCTCGGCCGTGCCGAAAAAGTAGTTGTACACCACAAGACCGGCTACCAGCACAACGGCCAGACCGAGTAGTCTCCTGATCATGATAAATGGGATTTTCTCCGTACAAATATGCAGTAAAAAAGTAAATATGAATAGGCTTTCCGGAAGGAACATCCGCCACATGCAGCTGCATAGACGGGCACTTTGTACGGAGCATGGGGGTTTCCATTATGTGCCAATTTGGCTAATTTCGCGCTATTCCGGGCGCTCACACCCGTTAAAGCCTGATTGTTGTTATGGAGTACCAACCGAGAGAAATTGAGACCCGCTGGAAAAAATTCTGGCGCCAAAATGAGGTGTACCGCGTGACGCTCCAGCCGGACAAGCCCAAATACTACGTGCTGGACATGTTCCCCTATCCTTCGGGCTCGGGCTTGCACGTAGGGCATCCGCTGGGGTATATCGCTTCGGACATCTTTGCCCGCTACAAGCGCCTGTGCGGGTACAACGTGCTTCATCCCATGGGATACGACGCCTTCGGATTGCCCGCTGAGCAGTACGCCATCCAGACCGGCGTGCACCCCGCGGTATCCACGGCCCGCAATATCGAGCGCTACCGCGAGCAGCTCGACAACCTGGGCTTCAGCTTCGACTGGAGCCGGCAGGTCAACACCAGCGATCCGGCCTACTACAAATGGACCCAGTGGATTTTTCTGCAGCTCTTCGGCCATTATTACGACCTCGACGCCGACCGGGCCAAGCCGATATCGGAGCTGGTAGCGCGCTTTGAGCAGGAGGGCAACGCCGGGGTTCGTGCAGCCGCCTCCCCCGTGGATCTTTTCTCGGCAGAAGACTGGCGGGGCATGACGCCCAAGGAACGGGATGACGTGCTGATGCATTACCGGCTGGCCTACCGCCAGGAAACCTACGTCAACTGGTGCGAGGAACTGGGCACCGTACTGGCAAACGACGAAGTGAAGGACGGCGTTTCCGAGCGGGGGGGCTATCCCGTGGAGCGGCGCCCTATGCTGCAGTGGAGCCTGCGCATCACCGCCTATGCCGAGCGCCTGCTCAACGACCTGGACCAGCTGGCCTGGTCGGATGCCATGAAAAAGATGCAGCGCAACTGGATCGGCCGCTCGGAAGGTGCGCAACTCTTCTTCGAGTTGGAAAACAGCTCCGGCAAGATCGAGATCTATACCACCCGGCCGGACGCCATCTTCGGGGCTACCTATATGGTTTTGGCTCCCGAGCCCGAGCTGGGCGAAGAACTCACCGCCGACGACCGGAAGGAAGCCGTAGCGGCCTCCCTGGAATACGTCCGCTCGAGACCCGCACGAGACCCCATGGCCGA
>JAJDFU010000191.1 GCA_020528935.1 Saprospiraceae bacterium
TGTCGAGTGTTTTATGACCCACTTACTGTAGGAGTGGTGTCCCTAACCCATACCGGCCCTATGCGTACAGAAGCCTTTCGCATGCTCGTGCTGACCGATCCCGCCACGCATGCCCCCCAAAACGCGCTCTATGGCCTTCTGCCGGTCATGCGGCGCCATCCGGCCTGCCTGCAGCTGGACGTAGCCAGCCGCTCCCTGCTGCACAACAGGCCCTTCTTTCGCGAACTGAACGGCAATGCACTCTGGGTGAGTCCCGTGCGGGATGATTTCGCCTATCACCCGGACGGCCGGTGCTTTGCGCACCCCCTTCGCCCGGCCAGCCTGCAGGACTACGACGCGCTCTTTCTTCGCCTGCCCGGCCCCATCGAGCCGGCCTTCCTGCATTTCCTCTCCCGCCATTTCCCAAACGGCCCCATCATCAATCGTCCCGACGGCATCCTGGTTAGTTCCTCCAAGGCCTATTTGCTGCAGGTGCCCGAGCTGTGCCCGCCCATTCGCCTGTGCACGAGCGTAGCCGAGGTGGATGCCTTCAAGGCGGAGCATCCCATCGTACTCAAGCCATTGGAGAATTACGGCGGCCGGGGGCTCATCCGCATCGAAGGGGCTACGGCCTGGCTGGGATCCAGGCGCATGGCCTACGAGCAGCTGCGGCAGCAACTCGGGCAACAACCCTTTGCCTATCTGGGCATGAAATTCCTCAGGCAGGTGGCCAAGGGCGACAAGCGCATCGTGGTGATCAACAGGCAGATCCTGGGAGCCGCTTTGCGCCTGCCCCGCCGGGGCTCCTGGCTGTGCAATGCCGCCCAGGGCGGGCGGGCCGTTGCGGCATCCGTCAGCCCGGAAGAGGAAGCCATTGCCCGCCGGCTGGATGCTTTATTATCCCCGCTGGGAATCGTATTTTTCGGCTTTGATACCCTGGAAGACGACAACGGCCTGCGCGTGCTCTCGGAGGTCAACACCCTCAGCGTAGGCGGGCTGCCCCAAATTCAGCAGCTCAGCGGCCGGCCCGTTCTCCAGCAGGCAGCTGACCTCCTTTGGTCCAATGTAAATGATACCCTGTATGGAAGATCAACTCTGGCCGTCCGATAGCGAAGTAGATATCATCCTCGAACTCGATCTCGAACGCGCCCCCGCCGGCGAGATCACCCGGCAGATGGTTCACCTGGTGAGCGACGGCATCGGCATGCCGGTACTGGTGCCCGTGCTCATCGCCCGGGGAACCGCCAGAGGCCCCGTACTGGGCCTTACCGCCGCCGTACACGGCAACGAACTCAACGGCATTCCGGTCGTTCAGCGTTTATTCAAGGAACTCGATCCGCTGCAACTGCGCGGCACCGTCGTAGGGGTGCCTGTAGTGAACGTGCCTTCCCTGCACCGCAAAAAACGGCGCTTCATCGACGGCACCGACCTCAACCACGTCATGCCGGGGGAAGAGGACGGCAACGTCTCACAGGTCTATGCCTACCGCATCGTACACCGCATCATCAAGGCCTTTGACTATCTGGTAGACCTGCATACGGCCAGCTTCGGCCGCATCAACTCCTACTACATCCGGGCCGACCTGGACAATCCCGTGACCCGAGAAATGGCCCTGCTGCAAAATGCCCAGATCGTCGTGCACAAACCCAATACCGACGGCACCCTGCGCGGCGCGGCCAGCGAAATGGGCATACATGCCGTCACGCTGGAGGTTGGCGATCCCAATACCTTTCAAAAGGGCATGATCCGGTCTGGCCTGACCGGCATCTTCAACCTGCTGGTGCACCTGGACATGCTGGACGGCAAAACGGAAGCCCCCCAGCAGCCCCCCGTGCTGTGCCGGGACTCCTACTGGCTGTACACCGATTCGGGCGGCATCCTCTCCGTACAACCCGGCCTGACCCAGCAGGTCAGGAATGGGCAGCCCGTAGCTACCTTGCGCAACATTTTCGGCGACCTGGTCAAGGAGTACACCGCTCCGGAAGCGGGCGTCATCATCGGCAAAAGCGTGAGCCCCATCAACCAAACGGGCGGCCGCATTCTGCACCTGGGTATACCCGGCGACATCTAAGCCGCCTTCTCCTCCCAGATGCGGACCAGATGGATGAGCGTATCCACGGCTTGTTGCATGTCCTGTACGCTGGTCCATTCCTGCTTGGAATGAAATGCGTACTCCCCGGCAAAAATATTGGGGCAAGGGAGCCCCATGAACGACAGACGCGAACCGTCGGTACCGCCTCGAATACTGCCCCGGTGCACCGTCAGGCCGGCCCGGCGCATGGCTTCAGCTGCGTATTCCGCGACCTGGGGGTGATGCTGCAGGACCTCTTTCATATTGCGGTACTGCTCCTCGATGTTTAGCTCATAAGACGAGCGCGGATAAGCCTTCAGCACCTCCTGAACAATGCCCTCCAGTTCGGCGGCATGGGACTGCAGTTTTTTCGTATCAAAATCCCGCAGGATCAGTGCAATAGTAGCCTGCTCTACGTTGCCCTCCATCTGTACGGGGTGAATGAAGCCCTCGCGCTCCTCGGTGCTCTCCGGGCTCAGGCGATCCTTGGGCAGGCGGGCAAGGACTTCACCGGCGATCTTGATCGCGCTCTCCATATTGCCCTTGGCAAAGCCGGGGTGAGCGCTCACGCCATGGATGAGGAGCGTGGCGGCATCTGCACTGAAGGTTTCGTCATCCAGGCTGCCGCGCCGCTCGCCGTCCACGGTATAGCCATAGTCGGCCCCCAGTTTTTCGATATCCACCTTGTCGACCCCCCGGCCGATCTCCTCGTCCGGCGTGAAGAGAATGCGCACGGTTCCGCGCTTGATTTCGGGATGGGCCGTGAAGTATTCCACCGCCGTCATGATCTCCGCCAGGCCGGCCTTGTTGTCGGCGCCCAGCAGCGTTGTACCGGAAGCCGTCACGATGTCATTGCCCCATTCTCCGGCCCGCAGGGGGGCATCCTCGACGCGCACTACCCCCCGCGGACCCTCCAGCCACCCAATGGCCACCCCGCCCCAATCCCGGTGTACAACGGGCTTTACGTCCTTGCCGCTGGCATCCGGGGAGGTGTCCATGTGCGCGCACAGGCAAATGACCGGGACGTTCTTGTCCGTATTGCCCGGGAGTGTAGCATATACGTAGCCGTACGGATCCAGCTCAGCATCTTCCAGTCCCATACCCTTCAACTCTTCGACCAGCAGGCGGCCCAGGTTTTTCTGCTTCTCCGTGGAGGGTATCGTATCCGAAGCCGGATCAGACTGGGTGTCGATCCGGACGTACCGCAAAAAGCGATCCAAAACACCGGAATGATTCTTCATTTTTTAACAAAGCTTTAACAGTTTACCAATCCATCTATTTATAGCTCCAAAGCGCAGAATACTGCCCGGGCATTTTTGCGATTCCGCCTTAGGCCAAAAAGAATTTGGCGTTCAGAGGAGGGCGGACAGCGCGGTGATCAAACGCATTGCATGCATTCCGAAATCCATTCAAATTACACAAAGAAATCACCATTCACCCAAAAGATCGTTTCATGAAAACCCAAATGATCCCGATTGTTGTATTTGTGCTGTCTGCCGGAGTTCTTTTCGGTCAGGTTGAAAGCGGCCAGTTGCTCGTGAGCGAGCGCGCTTCTGCGCCGGATGAGAAGCCGTGGCTCATCCAGGCCGATCCGAGTTTTCCGGGTGGGTCTGAGGCCTTGCGTCTCTTCTTTTTTCCCGTGCTTGAATCGGCCGAAGCCACACTGCGGCTGAAGGCCTGGGAAGGCGAGATCTTTCTTACGGCCTATCTGGATCGCTACGGGCAAGTCACCGATGCGCGCATTGTGAACTGCCCGGACGAAGGCCTGGAGCAGCGTCTTCGGGCCCGCACGCTGGATATGCCCCGTTGGAACCCGGGCATACAAGCCGGGCGCCCCGTTCCGAGCCGCGTGGCTGTACCCCTGGAGTGGCAGTTCAACCGACCCTGAACACAGCGGCTAAGCGCGCTACATTCCACTCGTTCTTCAAAAAAAAGAGCCCCGCGGGAATGCAGGGCTCTCTTTTCGATCGCGGTAAAAGAGCTTAGCTCTTCACCGTTTCCTTCGCGTTCTTTTTGGCTTTGCCCACCATATTCATGGTTTTGAGAATGCGAGCGGCCACGCGATAGGGATCGGCATGGGAAGCCGGCCGGCGGTCTTCCAGGTAGCCTTTCCATTCCTGGGCCGTAGATACGGGAATGCGAATGGAGGCCCCGCGATCACTGATGCCGTAGCTGAACCGGTCAATAGCCTGTGTTTCGTGCATACCGGTGAGGCGCAGTTCGTTGTTGGAGCCGTATTCGGAAATATGCTCTTCATGCGTCGCCTGGAAGGCTTTCATCAGCTCTTCCACATATTCCTTGCCGCCCCGCTCGCGCAGGAACTTGTTGGAGAAGTTGGTGTGCATGCCCGAACCGTTCCAGTCGCCCTTAATGGGCTTGGGGTGAAACTCAATTTCCACCTCGTATTTCTCGGCCACCCGATGCAGCAGATAGCGGCAGACGGTGAGGTCGTCACAGGCCTTTTTGGCTCCGCGGCCGAAACACTGAAACTCCCACTGGCCGAGCATTACCTCGGCATTGATGCCGGTGATCTCGATGCCGGCCTCCAGGCAGAGATCCAGGTGCTCTTCCACAATTTCGCGGCCGGCGGCGTTGCCGTGCCCTACGGAGCAATAATAGGGCCCCTGCGGACGGGGATAGCCGTTGGAGGGAAAGCCCAGCGGCAGGCCTTTGCGAGTGAGTACGTACTCCTGCTCGAAACCCAGCCACAGATCCTCGTCGTCCTCAAACCGGGCGCGGGTATTGCTCTCATGGGGCGAGCCGTCCGGATTGAGCACCTCGCAGATCACCAGAAAGGCATTTTGCCGACCCTTGTCCGAATATACCCGAACCGGCTTCAGCAGGCAATCCGAATTGCTGCCTTCGGCTTGTTGGGTAGAACTGCCGTCAAACGACCACACGGGAATGGATTTCATATCGCCGTCGAAGAAATCCATCTCGATGATCTTGGTTTTGCTTCGCATGTTCGGCTCCGGCATGTAACCGTCCAGCCAGATGTACTCAAATTTGAACTTAGCCATTGTCGTTAGTTGAAAAAGTGAACAAAAGGGACCTAGCAGAAGAGGTCAGGCCGCCCGTCCGGCGCCTGACCTCTCCAGCCGGTGCATTCCGCCTTTGGGAACAAAGGGAGAAAAAGTTTTCCAGAAGTTTGATGACCAACACGTTTAATGCTCCTGATTAGCTCTATGCGTTTGACGGCTCAGGCCTGGGCACATGAGCCTATGGGTTCGGGCACAATACTGGCTAGGGGAGATTTACTGCTCGCTGCGAAATAATATACAAAGATAAGCCATTCTACACATATGCCCTTCATCTTCCAGCATTAATTTTGGGTCGCCCCGGATAAACTGCTGCCGAAGCCGGCGGGGATTATCATTTTCCGAAAAGGTTTTCGAACTTGAGGAGGATAAAACCCATGTTTTGAACTACCCGGCCCTTTTACGCACAGCAGGCGTTCTCTTCTGCTGCTCATGGGCAATCCCGGCCTTTGCCCAGCAAGATACGCTCCTGCCACAGATTGCACAGGACGTGTTAGAAGATGTGGCGCAGGATCAGGGGGGCGAAGGGGTTTTCAACTTCAATACCCTGGGAGAAAACCTGGAAATTTTCCGGCGCAACCCCATCAACCTCAACGCCGCCGACGAAGAAGAGCTGCGCAGCCTGGGTCTGCTCTCTGATCCGCAGATCCTCAGCATCATCGCTCACCGGACCCAGACCGGCCCGTTCCTGTCCGTTTACGAATTGCAGGCCGTGCCGGGCTTCGACCTGGAAACGGCGCGCGCGTTGGCGCCCTACCTCACTACTGTCCCTTATACCCCTCTGACGCTGCCGACGAATCGAGGGGTGTAAGTTTCGGGGGACGCCGCAACATTACACAACACAAACATATACAGACGCAACTGCACAGCAGATACACAAGA
>JAJDFU010000025.1 GCA_020528935.1 Saprospiraceae bacterium
GGATTGGGAAACAGCGCCAGGGCGGCCACTTCCAGTGCGCCACCCTCCAGGCCGGAGAGCATCCCGCGGGTCACTTGCAGGCAAAAGCTGCCTCGCGCGGGGGTCGCCTCGCGGAATCCGTCGACCATCAAATAATACTGCTGCCCGGCGTCGGTATCCAGGTCGAGGCCGGCCGGTCCGGTGTCGTCCGGCCATCCCGGTCGCGTTTCATTGCAGCTGACGGGCTGCAGGTCGGCGCAGCTGCTGCCGGAATAAAGGGCCATCTGGGTATTGCCGTCCGGCAGATAGTCGGGGGCATTGCAGGCTACCGTCTCCAGGGCGTAGGTGAAACCGTCGCCCGTGAAGGTGAACCACAGGGTGTTGTCCAGGGTGGCCTGATCCTCGAAGCAGGCAAAGCCGCTGACGGGATCGAAGCCGTCGGACGTGGCCAGCTGGTTGTTCTGCAGGGCAGAAACCTGAGGATCGCCCTCGGCAAATCCGAACAGGCCGCTGATATCCGCGGCAAAGGCGCAGAGATCGTTGGCCGGCGGCGTATTGACCGAGCGCAGGAAAATGTCATCCACAAAGAAAAACGCGTTGAGGGCGAGTGCCCTTAAGTTCAGGGCGGCCAGTTGCAGCAGGTCGTTGGGAATGCCCTCACTGAAGCGCCAGGCAAAGACAGCCTGGCCGTTGACGTACAGGCGAGCCTGATCGTGCACCAGGTCGATGAGATGCCGTATGCCGAACCACTGGCCCTCGGGATAGGAGAAGGTGGCCAGGGGGGTGCCGGGTTCGAGTTCGAACTGTCCCGTACCTCCGGGCCCGAACTGCAGGAATGCCGCAAAGACCTCCGGCAGGCTTTGGTGCAGGATAGTATAGGAAGCTGTGTTTCCCGGCGGTATGTACAGTTGCATGCTCAGCTCCCAGGTGCCGGTCGTGCGCCGGCCCAGGTCGAGCAGTACGTTCTGGTCGGTCCGCGTGCCGTCAATGTTCAGGGATTTGGAGCCGCTGTTGGCCTGCATGGTGCTGACCAGGGCATCGGTTCCACCTGCCTGAATCGACCATTCCGGGGCTTGGGAGCTTATGGGGCCGGTATCGTAATTTTCAAAGCGCTCGCAGATCAGGGCGGCTGGATCGGAGCAGGGCACGGAGGCGCAGTCCGTACAGGCCGAATAGCAGACCGCGGGAAGACGTTCGTCCTCGAAGGGAATGATCTGCCGGCGGGCGTTCCGGTCGCCGGATATGGGAACGGCACAACGCGGCGGTACCTGCTCGGCCAGCGCCAGCTCGGGGCCGCCGTTCACAAAAAGGTAGCGCACGGTATCCAGCGATAGCGCGTCCAGGCTCACCGAATAGGTGCTGTCGCCATTGTCCGTCATGGGTAGGAAGGAGAAATCGCTGCCCGCATTGGACCAGGCCAGGTAGATCTCGTCTTCCAGTTGGCCTTCGATCGCCTGATTGAACAGATCCACCGTAAGGGTCAGCTGCTGTTGCTGAAGCCCGTTGTTGGCGCGCAGCAAGTAGGTGATCATCTGCCCTTGCGATTCGAGGCTGCGCCATTCGTTGGCCGTGGTCTTGCTTTTGATCCAGGTGCGTCCCGGGCGGTAGACGGACTGCGAGTAGGCCGGAGCGGCCCGGCCGCCCTGGGAGAAATAGGTGAGTGCGATCAGGACCTGCTCGCCGGCCTCCACAGGCAGGCCGCTGCTGCCCAGGTCGAAACGGAAATGCAGCCATCCGGGGTTGGGCTCATCCAGGGTGATGGGAGCCGAAACGGCCAGCAGGCTGCCGGCTTGGTCGTCCTCAAAGCTGTATACTTCAGCCCGCAGTTGCTCACCGGGCTGGCCGCCTTGCACAAAAGCGCTGACCGATCTGAGCAGGTCGTCCTGGAGGTAGGGAAACACCTGACCCTGGGTAACGGTATCTTCCGGGCGACCGGACAGCGGGCCGCGCCCCCGGCCATCGTCCACGGCGCATACGGCCTCGAGCATGACTACCTCCTGCAGCCAGCAGTGCACGGCACACCGGGAG
>JAJDFU010000141.1 GCA_020528935.1 Saprospiraceae bacterium
CGTCGTTCGGGAACAAACCCGCGGAACTGCTGGTGACTGGGTGTTGTCGGGAGGGATGAGCCGGGTAGGTACCGGCATGCTCATCTGTGTGTTGAGCCTGCTGAATGCGAATCCATCTTCTGGTGTCATTCAGTTCGTATTCGGCTCGCTCGGGTTGATCTTTGGCCTGCAGGATATGCGCTTTTATCGGGGGCAGGACCAGGCAGCGCCCACCACCTGGCTTCGAAGGCATCTGGGGCGCATGTGCGGCGGATATATTGCCGCCTTCACGGCCTTTGTCGTCGTCAATGAAGTGCTGCCCTCGCTTTGGGCCTTTCTCGCCCCAACGCTCGTGGGTAGTTTTTTCATAGCGTACTGGATCCGGCGCGTCCGGCTGGGCAAGCTTTAACGGCAGCGGACGAACCATTTCCTCAATCCGGCAGGAAGATGTTGCCGGCGAGGTAGGTCACCGCCTGCCCCTCCAGCACAACGCGCTGTGGGCTCACCAGGCAGCGGATTTCGCCTCCCCGGCGGGAAAGCTGGCGGGCGTTCAGGTCCGTCTTGTCCAGTTGGTCTGCCCAATAAGGCGCCATCGTCGTGTGGGCAGAGCCCGTCACCGGATCCTCGTCTATGCCGGCATTTGGATAAAAACAGCGCGACACGAAATCCACTTCCCGGCCCGGTGCCGTGGCAATAAGCCCCCGCCGGGTGGAGGCAGCCAATGCCCGAAAATCGGGCTGCAGGTTGCGCACCTGTTCTTCGCTTTCCAGTACTGCCATTAAGTCTTCCCGGCCCCGAAAGAGCGCACGAGGGGCTTCGCCTAGGGCTTCCACGACCTCGTGAGAGACCTCCAGTTCCTCCAGCTCATCTGCAGGCGCATCCATGCGATAGCGGTCGGCTTTTTTACTCACTACCAATTCGCCTACGCGCGTGTAGAACAAGATCGCTTCCCGCTTCGCGTCCAGTTGTTCGAACAACACATGAGCCGAAGCCAGGGTGGCGTGCCCGCAAAAATCCACCTCTACAGCAGGGGTAAACCAGCGCAGCCGGTATCCGTCCCCTTCTTCGACAAAGAAAGCCGTCTCGGACAGGTTGTTTTCCATGGCGATCTGCTGCATTCGCTCATCGCTCATCCATTTGTCCAGCGGCAGAACCGCGGCCGGATTTCCTCCAAAGAGCCGGGAGGTAAATGCATCTACCTGATACAGGGTGTGTTTCATGATGGATTGGGTTTTGGCATATTTCCCTAACGTCTTCCTTTTTTGGGTTTTAGAGATCCTGTGTTTAGCACTCGGGCAAGTTCTTTGAAAATGGCATGTTTGGACTTCACCCTTTGGGCTGTTCTTGCCAAATTGATCGATCGAACCCATGCGGAAGCGGTATGCGACTTTTTATTTTTTAAGCGGTACAAGAATAGGTCGAGACCGGCTTTTGTTAATAAACGCATCGACCTCTCGTTTGGATTCGAGACTTTCCCCGCGACTGAAAATCGAAGGATTTGCCCATTGGTGGTCGAGTTTGGCCGTTTTTTTCCTACTTTATCGATTCCGTCCGGTTCGGGGATGAAATCGTATGCCTCCTTGCATACTCGATGCGATACGAGCGGTTTTCCGGATGTGGGATCCCTGCGCAGAGGGAGTCATTATCCTGAGATCCGCACAAGCCAAGGGGGATGATCTGGAGTTAGGCCCCGTTTTGAACAATCGTCTGGTCAGCGTCTTGTTTAATAGGGCGGGGAGTTGACCGAAAGAACTGCTATGTCCAAAAAACCGAGAATACTGCTGAAATACGGGGGCAACGCCATGCGCTCGGAAGCCTTGCAGCAAGCCATATCGAGGCGCATTGCCGAAGCATTTCTGGGCGGTACCGAAATCATACTGGTGCATGGGGGAGGGCCGTTCATTCGCGACCTGCTCGCTGCAGTGCGGGTAGAATCGGAATTTATCGACGGCCATCGAAAAACGACGCCCGAGGCTCTTCGCTACATCGAAATGGCGCTGAAAGGAGAAGTGAACGGCCGCCTGGTCAATGTGCTGAACCGGCACGGCGTAAAGGCCGTGGGGCTTTCGGGCAAGGACGGGCAGTTGGTACAGGCGCGCCGGCGCTATCACCTCGCCGCGGTGGACGGCCGGAACGAACAGGTGGATATAGGCCTGGTAGGCGATGTGGAGCAGGTGGATACGGCCTTACCGGAGCTATTGCTGGCCAACGCTTACCTGCCGGTTATCACCTGCATTGCTTCGGACCTGCACGGAACAGACTACAACATCAATGCCGACCTGTTTGCCGGGCACCTGGCCGGAGCCCTTCAGGCAGACCTTTATCTGGTACTCACCGATGTGGATGGACTGCTGCGGGATATCGATGACCCCTCCTCTCTCATTTCCCGCCTGAGCGTGGCCGAGCTGGATAATATGTACGGCAGCACGATCCGGGGGGGGATGATCCCCAAGCTCGAATCCTGCCAGGTTGCCCTGGCCCAAGGGGCCCGCGCCGCGGCCATTATCAATGGTACGCGACCCGAAGCATTGGAAGAAGCCCTGGCTACCCCCGACCACTTTCGCGGAACCAAAATTCAGCTCGCATGAACGCACATTCCTGGACCAACGCAAAATTGCACGAACTCGATCAGACGTACTACCTGCCTACCTTCAAGCGCATGCCTCTGGCGCTCGCCCGCGGCGAAGGGGCCCGGGTATGGGACGTAGAAGGCCATGAATATCTGGATGCCCTGGCCGGAATAGCTGTCTGCAACCTGGGCCACTGCCACCCCCGGGTCGTGCAGGCCATTCAAGACCAGGCCGCCCGGCTCATCCACATTTCTAATTTCTTCGTGAGCGAGCCCCAGGTGGCGCTTTCCAAAAAACTGGTGGAACTCTCGGGCCTGGACCGCGTCTTCCTCTCCAATAGCGGGGCCGAATCGGTAGAGGGAGCCATCAAGATCGCGCGCAAGTACGCCCATACGCAGGGGCGGGGAGGTGGTATCGTGAGCATGCACAGCTCCTTTCACGGGCGCACCCTGGCCACCATCGCTACCGGAAAGGAAAAAATGCAGCGCGGCTTCGGTCCCATGCCGCCGGCCTTTCACCGGATTCCCTTCAACGACCTTCAGGCGGTGCGAGACGTCGTGGACGATTCCATCGCAGCCATCGTGCTGGAGCCCGTGCAGGGAGAAGGCGGCATCAATGTAGCCAAGCCATGCTATCTGCGGGCTCTTCGCGAGCTTTGCGATCGCGAAAACATCGTCCTTATCTTTGATGAAGTACAGTGCGGCATTGCTCGTACGGGCGAGTGGTTTGCCAAGGATCACTACGAGGTACAACCCGATATTATGACTCTGGCCAAGGGCCTGGGCAGCGGAATTCCGGTGGGCGCCATACTCAGTAACGAAAAGGTGAGCCGCGCCATCGACTTCGGCGATCACGGCACGACATTCGGCGGCAATCCGCTGGCCTGCGCTGCAGCACTGGCTACCCTGGAAACCATAGCGGACGAAGACCTCCTGCGCAAAACCAACCGGAAGGGCTTTTGGCTCAAAGAGGCTCTGGACGAGGCCCTGAGCGATCGCGACGGCCTGCGGGAAATCCGTGGACTGGGCCTGATGATCGGCCTGGAGTTCGATTTTGACACCAAGCCCCTCGTCATGGAAATGCTGGAACGGGGGGTCATCGCGAATGCCACGGCCCAGAATGTACTGCGGCTGGTACCCCCGCTGGTCATTTCCCAGGAGCAGATCGAACAGCTGGTCTCTGCGATTACCGCTTCAGTGGAGGCACTGAACCGCCGCCAGGCTACTGCATCGCTTTCCTGAATGCTAAATCAAATCCAACCCATGACTTTGCAGATCGGTATTGTTGGCGCCACGGGTTATACCGGCTCTGAACTGGTGCGCCTGCTCCATTTTCATCCCCACGCCCGTATTGCCGCCATCACTTCGGAAAGCCACCGCGGCAAGCACTTTTCGGATATCCATCCCCAGTTCTCGGGAATCGTTGAGCAGATCCTCATACCGGTAGCGGAACTGTCCGCGGTCGACCTGGACGCCGTTTTCCTGGCCCTGCCGCATGGCGTATCCATGGATTTTGCAGCCCGCTTTCTGGATGCCGGCCTGCCCGTCATTGACTTTTCCGGCGATTTTCGCCTGAACGGCCCGGATGTTTACCGGGACTGGTACCAGAAAGAGCACACCTATGCCGCCGGTTTTGAACGGGCGGTGTACGGATTGCCCGAACTACACCGTTCGGCCATCGCAAAAGCCGACCTGATCGCCAATCCCGGCTGCTATCCCACCAGTGCTATTCTGGCTCTGATGCCCCTGGTGCGGGAGCGCCTCATACGCACCGATTCCATCGTCATCGACTCCAAATCCGGGGTTACCGGAGCCGGCGTCAAAGCCAAACCGGTCACGCACTTTTCCAACGTCAGCGACAACTTCAAGGCGTACGGCTTGAAAACGCACCGCCACACCATTGAGATCGAGGAACAATTGAGTGCCCAGGGGAAGGAGCAGCTCCAGGTACAATTCACTCCGCACCTGCTGCCGCTGGATCGCGGCATACTCACTACGGCATATCTGCTGCCCAGCCCTGGCACGAGTCCTGCACAGCTGGAAGATGCCTTTCAAGAGGCCTACCGCGACGAACCCTTCATTCGGTTGCGCAACGATCCGCCCAGCCTGAAAGACGTGAGGGGATCGAATTATTGCGATATTTATACGACCTACGATGCGCGCACGGGACGGCTCATCGTGATCAGTGTCATCGACAACCTGGTGAAAGGAGCAGCCGGACAGGCTATGCAGAATATGAATCTGCGCTTCGGCCTGGAAGAAACGGCTGGTTTTGTCCAGCTTCCGCTGCATCCCTGACCCGAACTTTTGCACAATTCAACCCAAACATGATACAAAACCTGACCAACGTTCGAGGCATCAAATGCTGGGGCGCCCATACGGGGGTAAAGTCCATGCGGCGCGATCTGGCCATCATTTATTCGGAAGTGCCGGCCAGCGCAGCAGCCGTCTTCACCCGCAATCAGGTCGTAGCCGAGCCCATCAAGGTGTCCCGCAAGAACATCGCTGACGGCCGGGCCCAGGTCATCGTTTGCAATGCCGGCAATGCCAATGCCTGTACCGGCGAGCAGGGGCGAAAGGGAGCCGAAGCCATGGTGAAGGCCACGGCCGAAAGCCTCGGCATAGCTGAATCCCAGGTGCTGGTAGCTTCGACCGGGCTCATCGGGGAGCCTTTTCCCACCGAGAATGTGGTGGCCGGCATACGGGAAAACATCGAAAAGCTTTCCAGTGATCCCAAAGCCGGTTCCTTTGCTGCCAATGCCATCCTCACCACCGATACCTTTGCGAAAGAAGGCTTCCAGGAACTGGAACTCAACGGCAAAGTGGCCTACCTCGGCGGCATTGCCAAAGGCTCCGGTATGATCCACCCCAATATGGGGACCATGCTGGCTTTCATCGTTACGGATGTGGCCATCGAGCCCGCTGTGCTTCAGAAAGCACTGTGCGAGGGTACGGATCGCAGCTTCAATATGATCACTGTGGATGGCGATACCTCTACCAACGACATGGTGGCGGTACTCGCCAACGGCCTGGCCGGTAACGAAATGATCGATTCCGAGTCCCATCCCCTGTACGAATCCTTTCGCCAGGCTCTGGAAGAGATGATGATCCACCTCGGCAAGCTGATCGTGTCGGATGGGGAAGGCTCTTCCAAGTTTGTGGAGTACGAAGTGTCCGGCGCAGCCGATGAAGAAAAGGCCCGAAAACTGGTGCGCAGCATTTCCAGTTCTGCCCTGGTCAAAACGGCCATGTTTGGCCGGGATCCCAACTGGGGGCGCATTTTATGTGCGGGCGGGAATGCCGGGGTGCCCTTTGATTACGAACAGGTGGATCTCGAATTGGGTACCGAAGAGGACCTGGTGTGTTTGCTGAAGCAGGGCGTACCCCAGGATTTTGATCGCAAGCACATGAAAAAGCTCCT
>JAJDFU010000245.1 GCA_020528935.1 Saprospiraceae bacterium
AAAACTTCAAAAGTCTGGAAGTTTGCAAGCCTGTCGGCGGATCAATCATTGCGCCACAAGAAGAGGGGCAGTAAAAAATGCGGCAGCCGCACCAGGAACTGGAACAACCACTGGTGCACCGTCAGCCAGAACAAATGGCCGAGGACGAGGTAACTCGTCAGGCGGGCAAAGGTGGTCAGGCCGCCCCAGAAGAAGGCGTAGAGCAGGGCGTATTTGCGCACGCCCGGTATGAACACCCCCACGGCTACGGCCAGGTCCAGCCAGCCGGCGACGTAGAGCACCTGTTTGGCTTCCGTATCCGTGAGCGGGATATTGCGGGTCAGCATGTAGACGAAATCGCCCGGCACCGGATGGTATCCCAGCGCATACAAGCCGTGTCCGACGAAGGTGAGCGCCACTACCGTATAAGCCGTATACCGGAAGGCCCGGTTCATCCCCGGGCGGGCGGCCCAGATGGCCAGCACCGGCATCGCGACCTGCGCACTGTACTCGATCCACTGCCCCAGCTGGTAGCCTTTATCCAGATAGTACCCGAAAGCCAGGAACAACAGCATCAGGCTATTGAGTACAGCTACCGGCCAGAGCCATCGGGGCCGGGATCGCCAAAAAACAACGAAGAGCAGGGCCGTAATGCCGAATACGCCCCCGGCGATGCGCGTAAACACCAGGATGCGGGCATCGGTCTTCAGCGACAGGACATAATCCGTCCAGCTTCCCTTGCCGCTGTAGCTTTCCACCGCCCACCCGAAAAGTTGTTCGTCGAGAAAAAAGGCGCGATAGGGCCCCTCGAACAAAAGATGCTGATAGGCACGGCCCAGCAAAACGCCCAGCAGGGCGACCAGCAACAACCCGGACCAGCGCTGCGTAGCAACTCGATACTGCACCTGGGATCGTTTTCCGGAAAAATAACAGCTCCCCTCAAGTTTTCCAGAATGCATCGGCCGGCTGGCAAAAAGTTAATACAAACTTAAGGTTAGGCATATGCCGGTGGTCTGGCAGACGCAGTATTTTAAAAGCAAAATTATTTCCGATATGCAGCGCACCTTTACCCTCATCTTATTCATCACGCTGGTAAATCTGGCCTTCGGCGCCACCGATAAATACCGGCTGATCATCACCGGCGATCCGTCTACGACCATGACCATCGGTTGGAACCAGATCTCCGGACACAGCGTGGCCGTTCTGTACGGCACCGAGGACTACGGACAGGACTTCCAGCAGTACGAGAATTTCCGGTTGCCCGACCGCACCGTTTTGTACAAAGGCATGAACAACCACTTCGTACGGCTGACCGGCCTGGAGCCCAATACGGCCTACTACTTCGTGATCGCCGACAATGAAGGCGGCAGCGGGCTCTGCTGGTTCAAGACGCTGCCCGACACGCCCGACACCCCCTCGTCGATCATTGCGGGCGGCGGTTCGCGGCGCTCCGGCAGCCAGATCACCCCACACGAACCGCGAATCGAGTCCAACCGGATCGTTCGGGCCATCCGCCCCGACTTTGTCGCTTTTGGCGGCGATTACACCGATAAGGATACCGACGGCCAGTGGCAAACCTGGATGGACGATTGGCAGTACACCACCGGCGAGGACGGTCGCATGTTCCCCATCCTGCCGACCCGCGGCAACCACGAGCGCAACAACGAGGTGATGATCAACCTCTTTGACGTGCGCCAGCCCGACATTTACTACGCCATCAATTTCGGCGGCAGTCTGATCCGCTTCTACACGCTGAATGTAATGATCTCGGTGGCCGGCGACCAGACCAACTGGCTGCGCGACGACCTGCAGCAGAACGACGATAAGACCATCTGGAAGATGGCGCAATACCACTATTCGATCGCTCCGCACCATTCGGGCAAGACCTACAAAACGCCCATGTACCTCAACTGGTCGCCGCTTTTTCACCAGCACCGCGTACAGCTGATCGTGGAGTGCGACTCGCACGTTGCCAAAAATACCTGGCCGCTGCGGCCGACCGGGGAACCGGGGAGCGACCGCGGATTCATCCGCGACGATGAAACGGGTTCCGTCTACACCGGCGAAGGCTCCTGGGGACTGATCCGCGATGCCGATCAGGGCTACGAATGGACCCGCGAGAAAGGCAGCTTCACCCAGGTCAAATGGATCCAGGCCAATACCGATTCGCTGGTAGTGTACACGATCAAGTCGGCGACCAGCGAGCCCGTAGCGCCCGTAGCCGATGACGACCGCTTCCGGATGCCGGACGGACTGGACCTTTGGACCACCGAAAACGGCGACCACTTCGTCATCGACCGCCCCAACCCGAACTACAATGACCCCATCACCTCCACGACGGCGGTCGTTGCGGAGCGCACCGATCTTATCGATCGCCTGTTTCCCAACCCGACGGACGGACAGCTCCACCTGCGTCTGAACACTCCCCAGCGCCTGCGCTATGCCATTTTCGACCTGGAAGGCCGCATGCTGCGTTCGGGCGTGCTGCGCGACCAGCAGACGACCTTCCAGATCCAGGACTTCGCCAATGGGGTGTTCCTGCTGAAGGTCTGGAACCAGGCCACCGGCCAGTCTCAGGTGATGCGCTTCGTAAAAAGCAACTAATCTACCGGGGCATCATATCCCTGGAAACTACCCGCGTCACTCCGGAAAGCCCTTTTCCGGAGTGACGCTTTTATCTTGCTCAACAATCACACAACTATGAAAAACCCATGTTTTTTTCTTTTGCTAACGGCCCTGATGGCCTTAGCCACCCATTCCCTCTGTGCTCAGGGAAATGTGACGGCGCGCTTCTCCATACAGGAAGGGGAAGATGACGCGGAAGAATCTACCGCCAATGGAGCGATGAACCTGACCAGTACCGACCTGGAGCTGACCCGCGAGAATACGGTGCAGGTGATCGGCCTTCGCTTCCGGGATGTCAATATCCCGCAGGGCGCGACCATCAACAGCGCCTTCATCCAGTTCACCGTAGACGAGGCGGATAGCGAGCCCACCAATCTGCTGATCGAAGGGGAGTTGGCCGAAAACTCGGCGGTATTTACCAACGAGATCAACAACATCACCGCGCGCCCGCGCACGACCGCTCAAGTCAGCTGGGACGATATCCCCGCCTGGACCAACCCGGGAGAAGCCGGTCCTGACCAGCAGACGCCCGACCTGACCGCCATCGTCACCGAACTCGTGGATCAACCGGGCTGGATGAGCGGCCAGGCCATGACCTTCATCATCAGCGGCGACGGCAAACGGGTGGCCGAATCGCGCAACAAGGGCGAAGGCGGCGAGGCCGTGCTGGTCGTCAATTTCGTGCTGGACGAATTTCCGCTCGACGCCTTCCCCATCGGACGCGAATCGGTGTGGCGATACGAAGATTCGGGTACCCCCCTCGATACGAGCTGGCGCACCCTCGCCTTCGATGATTCGGCCTGGGCTTTCGGCCAGGCCAAGCTCGGCTTTGGCGACGGCAACGAAAACACTACCGTCGATTTCGGCGGAGACCCCGACAACAAGCACATCACCACCTATTTCCGGAAAACCTTTACGGTAGACGATCCCTCCGCTACCGATTCGCTGCTCATCGAACTGCTGCGCGACGACGGCGCGGTGGTGTACCTGAACGGCCAGGAAGTGCTGCGCAGCAACATGCCCGACGGGCCGATCGACTTCAACACGCTGGCCAGCGGGGTTGTGGGCGGCCCTGAAGAAGAGCAGTACTTTACCTTCCAGCTTCCGGCCGACGGCCTGCAGAGTGGCCTCAACCTGCTGGCGGTGGAAGTGCACCAGCAAGCCCCGAACTCTTCCGACCTGGGCTTCGACCTGGCTCTCAGCGGCCGGGAGATCCTGCCTCCGGCCGTACAGCTCATCCACAACTCGCCGGATCCATCCCTGGCCCTGGTGGATATTTACGTCGACCTGTTCAACCAGGGGAACTTCATCAATTTCACCCAGGGCTTTCCCGTGCCGTTTCGCACGGCTTCGGATTACATCACCGACCTCCCGGCCGGTACCCACCGCATCGCGGTTTCGCCCTTCGGGCAGGCCGATTTTGCCTGGAGCGCTACCGAGTTCACGGTCGAAGACAATAAGCGCTACATCGCGATGGCGACCGGCGTGCGCGACACCACCCAATTCGAGACGGACGTGAACGGGGGCGAAGCCATTGCCTTCCGCTTCGTCATCAATGAAGTGCCCGGTCCGGAAGGGGTGGGCAGCGCCGAAGTCCTGCCCCTGCTTTTCCACGGCGTGCCCGACCTGCCCAACATCCGCGTCATCGCCGTGGGCGCCGGCGATGCCACCGAAGACTTTCCCGACGGCTTGCCCTACGGCTTCGACCTCGCAGGCGGCACGGTGGATGCCCTGCCTTTCCCGCGGGTGCAGATCACCAACAACGAGGTCACCGAGGTCTTCGGCGAGTACAAAGTGGATCCGACCCCCTTCCCCGGCCCAGTGACCCCGGTCGCCGCCACCCGTCTCCTCCCGCCGGGAGGGGATGCCGGGGTGTCCCACACCCACTTCGCCACCTCATCCCTCACCCGCCCGCCAGGCCTCTTCATCGAGCTGCCGGCTCCCGATCCGCCCCAGCCCGGTAAGATCCAGGTCCTGCACAATTCGCCCGATCCCGAGCTGGATTCGGTGGACATCTACGTGAACGGCCAGCTGGCCTTCGCAAGCCTGCCCTTCCAGGGCGCCACCGGCTTCCTGGATATTCCCGCCGGTATGAATCGCCTGGCGGTGTCGCCCGCCGGCCTGGTGGATACGGCCTGGAGTGCTTTCGACTTCGAGGTAGGCACCGTGCTCAATGTGGAGCAGTTTCGCGAAGACGGACTGCCCTACATCGCCGTGGCGCACGGGGTGCGCAATACCGGCGACTTCGCGAATAGCGCAAATACCGATATTGACTTTGAGGTTGCCGCCGTGGAGGCGCGCCTGGAAGCCTCCAGTACCGACAATACCGACTTCATCGTATTCCACGGGGGCGTGGATGCCCCCGCCATCGACGTCATTCTCGACGGCGAGCTGTTCCCGATCATCAACGATCTCGGCTTCGGCAATTTCTCGCCGACCTATTTGTCGCTCCCGGCTGATGTATCCTATCAGCTGAACCTGACCGACAACCTGGATAACGACCAGATCGTACGCGCTTATGATCTCGACCTCAACGGCCAGGGCGGCCAAGTCTTTACGCTGCTGGCTTCCGGCCTGTTGGCTCCCGACGCAGGGCAGGCCGATTTTGCCCTGCTCCTGGCCGGCGACAGCACCGGATTGGCCACGCCCCTTCCCGAGGCCGTCATCGGCAATGTGCGGGATATTGGCGAGGCCGGCATCGAGCTATTCCCCAATCCGGTCCGGGACCTGTTGCAGGTGGCCACGCCGCAACCCATCGAGCAGCTCACCGTCACCAGCCTGGAAGGTCGCCGGCTCCGGCATTACCGCCAGGTGCAGGACGGTGATGCCCTCGACCTGTCGGACCTGCCCGCCGGCATGTATGTGCTTCAGGTAGCCGTTGGTGGAACCTGGTACCGCAAGCAGGTGGTGGTGACGGAATAAAGGCGTAGGCAAAGTGCTCTTTACCTCCACGGGCCGCCGGCAGTTTGCCGGCGGCCCGTTTGTCAACAAAGACTTTTGAAGTCTTGGAGACTTCAAAAGTCTGAGGCTGTATCCCGGTAAGCCTGGAAATCCCGGTGAAAATCGATGAAAGAGTCTTTTCCGCCAAACCAGTCAAAGATCTTTTCCCGCGGAATAACGGTTTCGGATTCGCCGACAAGTTCGGCGTAGGAACTATGGGGCCAATCCTCCGGCCGGTCAGCCAGGGCGGCGGTAACGGGGTTGAGGTGGATGTAGGCGATCGCATTGCCCAGATAGCGCTCGCTGGTAATTTCCCTTCGTTTGTAAGGCGTCTGAAACAAACTCCCTACCCGGCCGTAGCGCTTATTGATATCGTGAGGTTGGGCAAGGACATTATCGTAAAGCGATGTTTGTCAGGGCCCA
>JAJDFU010000519.1 GCA_020528935.1 Saprospiraceae bacterium
CCGGCGGGGTGTGGGAGGGTCCCGGTGGCGTGCGCCCTGGTGGTCTGTGCGGTGCAGGGGGTTGCGGGCAATGGGCTCATCCGGCGCCAGGTGTTGGGCCGGTTCGGCCTGTTCGACCGGCAATGTGAGGGGCAGCGTAGGGGGGACGGCGAGTTCGTTTTCCGCGCCTATCTGGCCGGTTTCCGGAATGTGTCCAACCCGCTGGCCTGCAGGTACCACCTCAAGGCGAGCAGCGGGGGCCTTCGGCAGATGGGCTCCTGGGATGCCTTCCGGCCCGGGAGCTGGGTGAAGCCACGCCCCCTGCCCAGCGTTACCTATTTCTACCGCAGGTACCTGGGCGACGGTCCGGCCCGCTGGGCCTTGCTCAAAGGGGTGCTGCCGGCCCTGCTCCCGTACCGGTACAAGCGAAGCCGCAGCCTGAGGGGGCCGGCCGTGGTGCTTGCCCTGATCCTCAGCCCGTTTCTACTCGTCCAGCTGTGGCGTTCCTGGCAGGCCGGTGGGCGCAAGCTGGCCGAAGGCCCAAAGATCGATCACCTTGAGGCATATGCTTCTACTGAGCAGTGAATTTCCACCCCAGCCGGGCGGCATCGGCTGGCAGGCGCACGGGCTGGCCAAAGCCTGGAGCGGGCAGGGACAGCGCGTGACCGTGCTGACCAATAGCCGTGGGGCCCGGGCAGCCGAGGAGTGCTTCGACCGGCAGCTGCCTTTTGAGGTGATCCGCGTGCATCGCCATGCCTGGGCAGGCTACACCTATCTGCACCGCCTGCTCAGGGCCTGGCGGTTGCTCCGCCGGGAGCGAACGGCAAGTGCAGTTTGGGTATCGGGTGCCTTTTGGTTGTGGACTGCAGCCTTTCTGCGGCCCCTTTTTCCCTCCCATCGCTGCCTGGGCATCCTGCACGGCTCCGAGCTCGGCCGTAGCGGTTGGCGTGGACGGCTCACGCGATTGGCCCTGCGGCGCATTCCGGAGCACGTTGCCGTATCGGCTTTTACCGGATGCCGGGCGCGAGCCTGCGGTGCCCGCAGCGTGCGCATGATCCCCAACGGATTTGATGCCGAGCGCCTGAGAACGTACGATAAAGGCCAGCGCCTGGCCGGCAGCCCGGCCTTACTCACGCTGGGGAGTATGCACCGGCGCAAGGGACAGCACAACCTCATCCGGGCCCTGCCGAAACTCAGGGAGCACTTTCCGCAGGTGCACTACCACCTGGCAGGTTTGCCTGTGGATGCCGGTGCCCTGCACATGCTGGCCGCAAGCCTGAAGGTATCGGATGCCGTAACCTTTCACGGGCGGGTGCCGGAAGGGAAGCTGGGCGATCTTTACCTGGGGGCCGACCTTTTTGTGCTGCTCAGCGAGGAGGGACCCAAAGGTGAGGTTGAGGGCTTCGGCATTGCCGTTCTGGAAGCCAACGCCTGCGGACTGCCTGCCCTGGGGAGCCGGGGCACCGGGCTGGAAGAAGCTATCCGGGACGGTTATTCCGGGCGCGTAGTCGATCCACGGAATGAAGAGGAGATCACTGCAGCCGTCCGGGAAATCCTTGCGGATCACCACCGATTCAGCCTGCAGGCCAGGATCTGGGCCCGGGGCTTTCACTGGGAGATGATCGCGCGGCGCTATTTGGAGTTACTATGACCCTGGCTGTAATTTCGCATACCGCACACTACCTGGAGAACGGGCAGGTGGTGGGCTGGGGACCGACGGTGCGCGAGCTCAACCACCTGCTCGTATGCTTTGATCGCATCATTCATCTGGCGCCTTTGCATAGCGGACCTCCGCCGCCCGGGTTTCTGCCTTACGCCAACGGTCAGATCCGGCTGGAGCCTCTGCGCCCCACCGGCGGTGCCGGCTGGCGGCACAAATTGCAAGTATTGCGCCAGTCGCCCGGCCTGGGGAAGGCCGTCCGGGCTGTACTCCGGCAGGCCGACCTCTTTCAGTTCCGGGCGCCCACCGGCATGGGCGTACATCTCATTCCCTGGTTGACCTATCGGCATCGGGGGCCGGGCTGGTACAAGTACGCCGGAAACTGGCAGGGCGGCAGGGTGCCGGTTACCCACGCCTGGCAGCGCCACTGGCTGGCCTGCCGGCAGCGGCGGCCGGTGACCATCAACGGGCGCTGGCCCGGCCAACCGCCGCACTGCCGGAGCTTTGCAAACCCCTGCCTGGATGAAGCCGAGCGAAAGGCCGGCTGGCTGGCGGTACAGACCAAGGACTTTGGAGGCCCCTGCAAGGTCTGCTTCGTAGGTCGCCTGGAAGAGGCCAAAGGGGTGGGGCATATCCTGGCAGCTATGCGGGAGTTGGGGGGCTCAGGGCCGGTCCGGGAATGGCATTTTGCCGGAGACGGCCCGCTGAGGGCAGTTGTCCGACAAGCGGCTCGCCGGCATGGGTCCCATGTGGTTGTTCACGGCCTTCTGCCTCGAGCGGCGCTGGCAGCCCTTTACGCCCGTTGCCAATTGCTGCTGCTGCCCTCGCGCTCGGAGGGTTTTCCAAAAGTAGTGGCCGAAGCGGCCAATTACGGCTGCCTCCCCATCGTCAGTGATGTGTCCTGCGTAGGCCAATACATCCGGCACGGACAGAACGGCTGGCTGATCCCACCGCCTTTGCCGGGCGGGAAAGGGCTGAGGAATGCCCTGGCGGCCGCCCTCCGGCAGCGATCCGATTGGCCGGCGATGGCGGCGCGGGCCCATCGCCTGGCTGCGGCTTTTACGTTTTCGCACTACAATGAGCAGATCGAACGCCTGGTCCTTGAGCTGGTGGATTGAGCGGCCGGTGCAAAGCCTGCTGCTGCATCTGGGGCTGGCCCTACTGGCCAAATACGTCCCTGCGGCTTTTGCGCTGTTTGTGCTGCTTGCCTTTGGGACTGGGCTAGTGGATGGCTTTCGCCATGGCGGACACCGGTTTGGGATGTATGCGCTGTATCTGGCGGGGCTAGAGGTGGTTTATCGCATGGCAGGAGCGCCCCTACTGTGGGAATTGGGAAAATACTTGTGCATCGGGTTGTTCCTGGCCGGTGCATTTTCGGGTAGCCGCACCGGCGGACGCAATCCCTTTCTGTGGTACGGCCTCCTGCTGCTGCCGGGCATAGCGTGGGCACTTTGGATCGGACATCCCGATTCCGGTTTTCTGCGCAAGCAATTGCTGTTCAGCATGACCGGTCCGCTGGTGCTGGTTTCGGCCGGATGGTTTTTTTGGGATCGCCGCTACAGCCTTCCGGATTTGCAGGCATTGCTGCAGGCGGCTGCCTGGCCTGCCGTAACCTTGGTGGCCCTGCTTTTCATGGGACACTCCCTGAGCGACATCCAGTGGGATGTCACCTCCAGCCACGAGGCCTCGGGCGGGTATGGCCCCAACCAGGTAGCTACCGTGCTGGGCTGGTTTATGGTCGTACTGGCATTTGCCCTGCTGCACCGGCTACCCCTGACCTACAACCGAACCACGGATCTGCTCCTGTTCGGGCTTTGCGCCTTTCGCGGGCTGCTCACCTTTTCGCGTGGGGGCATGGTGGTGGCGGCAGCGGCTATTTTGGGCCCCCTCTTGCTGGTGCCGTTTTTTTCGCCTGCTTTCCGCCGGCGCTTTTTTCGCCTGGCCTGGCAGCTCACCCTCGTCAGCCTGGTGCTGGGAGGCATCTTCGTCGGGGTGGATCGCCTGACAAACCACTACCTCTACTACCGCTATGCCGGAAAATCAAACAGCGAGATCCTCTACGGCAACAATCCCAATCGCACCTTCTTCTCCTCCCGGGAGCTGGTGCTGCAACACGAACTGGCAGCCTTCGCTGCTCAACCCTGGATGGGTGTTGGGGCTGGTCGGGGGAATATGTACCGCACGGCCGTCTTCCACTTTCCCCACGCCTCCCACAACGAACTCAGCCGGCTGCTGGCCGAACACGGCCTGGCGGGCCTGTTCATTGCCTTTGCTTTTCACCTGCTGCTGCCCCTCGTGCGGTTCTTCCGACTGAAGACGGGGCTGAATAAGCATTGGTTTTTGCTCTTTTTCCTGCTGGCCGAACTGACCATGGCGCACAGTGCCATGCGGCTGGCCCTTACCGGGGCGGCTTTCGGCCTGGCTTTCACCCTGATCATACCGGAGCGCAATGATCCTGTACGCCGGCAATAGGCTTTCTGCCCACGGCTTCACCCCCACAGGGGTCGAGTATCTGGGCGAGCGGCTCGAAAGGGAGCTGGAGGTGATCCGAGTATCAGACCGGCGGCATCCCGGCTTGCGGCTTTGGGATATGTTGCAAACCCTGAGCCGCAAGCGAAAGGAGGTCCGGCTCTTGCTGATCGACACCTACAGCAGCCGGGCGTTCTGGTATGCCTGGCTTTTGGGGCGGCAAGCACGAGCCTTCGGCATTCCCTACATTCCCATCCTGCGGGGAGGCCGGCTGCCAAATCGACTGCTCCGAAGTCCGGCCGCCTGCCGGCAGTTGTTCGGCGGGGCCCGGGCCCTGGTGGCTCCATCGGCCTATCTGGCGGATGCCTTGGTAAGGCAGGGCTACCGGGTGCATCGCATTCCCAACTTTATCGACCTGGGGTACTATCCCTACCGGCCCCGCCGGAACTTCCGCCCGGAATTGCTCTGGGTGCGGTCCCTGCATCGCCTGTACCGGCCGGATACGGCGATCCAAACCCTGGCGCTGCTCACGCAGCAATACCCCGACGCCCGGCTTTGGATGGTGGGGCCCGACAAGGACGGCAGCCTGAGCCGGTGCCGGGCGCTTGCCGCCCGGTATGGGGTAGGAGATCGGGTAAGCTTTACCGGGCTTCTGTCCAAAGCGGACTGGACCGCATTATCGGATCGGTGCGACTTCTTTCTCAATACGGCCGCTGCCGACAATATGCCCGTCAGCGTGATCGAGGCCATGGCATTGGGGCTCCCCGTGGTCTCCAGCCGGGTAGGAGGCATCCCCCATCTGCTGGAGGACGGCCGGCTCGGGCAACTGGTCCCGGCAGGGGATGCCCACGCTATGGCCGAGGCCCTGTGCCGGTGGCTGGAAGATCCGGATGCAGCCGGGATGGCTGCCCGGCGGGCTCGGAAAAAAGCAGAAACTTTTGACTGGCCCGGTGTACGGATTCAATGGTTGGACCTGCTTCATGCTGCCCAATTACCTGGCTAGGATCTTGTTTTGGACAGGAGCGCGTTTGCGCAATCCCAGTCTGTACGACCGCTATCGATTGCTCAAGCAAAGCGAGAGCTGGCCGCTGGAGCGTCTATTGGACTATCAGTTTCAGGCATGCAGGGCCCTTCTGGTGTTTGCCCAGTGCTACTCGCCCTTTTACCGGGGGCGCTTTCGGGAGGCCGGGTTTGAGCCAGGGCGGATGAACAGCCTGGAGGATCTGAAGGGAATCCCGCTCACCGGTAAGCAGGATCTGTTGAAGTATAATAGCGACGTGCATACCCAATACCCTTTCCGGCGCACTTTCCGGAGCGATACCTCCGGCACGACGGGGGAGGTGCTGTCCTTTCGCAAGAACGAAGCCTGGGACTCGGCCAACCGGGCTGCGCTGATGCGGGGCTACTCCTGGCATGGGGTGAGACCCTGGGATTACAATATTTACTTTTGGGGCTATGACCTGGCTCCCCGCCGGCGCCTGCGCACCCGCCTGCTGGATAGCTTGCAGAACCGCTACCGCATCTTTTCCTATTCCGAAAAGGACTGGCAGAAGGTAAGGGCCCGATTGCCCCGGGCTGTCTTTTTGCACGGCTATTCCAGCATGATCTACGAAACCGCAAAGCGAGTAGGTGTATCGGCGGACTTTTCCCGCCTTAAGCTGGTAAAAGGCACTTCCGAACAGATCCTTCCGGTTTATCGAAAAGAAGTCGAGCAGGCTTTTGGCCGGCCTATGCGCTCCGAATACGGGGCAGCCGAGGCCGGACTCATTGCCTTTGAATGCCCGGCCGGGAACCTGCACCTGCAGCTGGAAGGGGTGGTGGTAGAGGAGGAGGAAGGCGAAATCGTACTTACCAATCTCCTCTCGCATTCCTTTCCCATCATCCGCTACCGGCTTGGTGATCATATCACCCTCGACCGGAGCGGGGCGGCCTGCTCCTGTGGTATGGCGCATACCATGCTGGAGGAGGTGGCAGGGCGAGCGGGAGAGATGATCGTGGGCAAAACCCGGCGCTACCCGGCCCTGGTGTTGTACAACATCTTCAAGAACCTCTACTTCCGCGCCGGCGAGGTCCTTTCCTACCAGGGCATACAGACCGAGCCCGGACGGCTGACCATAGCCATCGAGCAGGAGCTGACGGCAGACCAGCACCGCCGCCTCCGCGCCGAGTGTGCAAAGTATTTTCGCCAGGATGTGTCCATTGAATTTTGCCGGCTGGAAGAGCGCCATGATGGCCGGGCGAAACGCCGCTATTTCATTTCGAAGATCTGAGCGAGCGGGTCAACGGCCAATCTTCTTGCCTGTGACGAATCGCCGAACACTTCCCGTTTGCCTGGTAGTGGGTGCCCGGCCAAACTTCGTGAAAGTGGCCGCTCTGCTTCGGGTGTGGCCACCGGAGATGCCCTATCGCCTGGTGCATACCGGTCAGCATTCCAGTCCGGATATGAGCGGAGTCTTTTTCGAGCAGTTGGGCCTGCCGATGCCCGATACTTTCCTCGGCGCCCGTTCGGCCAAAGGCATACAGCGGGCCTTTGAGCGGGAGTTGAGGACGCATCCCTGCAGTCTGGTAGTCGTGACAGGTGACGTCACCTCGACGGTGGCCTGTGCGCGGGCGGCTTGTCGCCTGGGCGTGCCCCTGGCGCACGTGGAGGCCGGACTGCGCTGCGGCGATCTTCGCATGCCCGAGGAGCGCAATCGCATCTGCGTGGATCGCTTGTCGGACTGGCTGTTTACTACTCTGCCCAGCGCCGGGCGGCATCTGATGCACATGGGCAAGCGGGCCGACCAGATCTTTTTCACGGGCAATCCCATGATCGATTCCCTGCTGCATTTCCTGCCGCGGGCCAGGCGACCTTCGGCTGTGGCCCTGCCGGGGGCCTATTTGCTGCTCACCCTGCACCGGCCACACAATGTGGATGCTCCCCGGCGGCTTTTCGCCTTGCTGGACACTTTGGCTCGTTGCAGCCCGGTGCCGGTGCTCTTTCCGGTGCATCCCCGCACGGGAGCGGTCCTGCGCGAGCTGCCTGCCTTGCCGGAGCGCTTGCGCCTTTTGCCACCGCAGCCCTACCTGGAATTCCTGTACCTGCTCCGGCACGCCCGCGGGGTACTCACCGATTCGGGCGGGGTTTCCGAAGAGGCCACCGTACTGAATGTGCCCTGCCTTAGCCTTCGGGCGAGCACCGAGCGGCCGGAAACCGTCACCCAGGGCACAAACGTGTTGCTGGGCACTTCGCCTGCGGCTATACCCTCCGCTCTGGACCGGCTGTTCCGGGATCCCCGGAAGGCGGCTGCCGTGCCCGAGAGGTGGGACGGCCGGGCCGGGGCGCGGATCGTGAGGGTGCTTGGGCGCATTCACGACCACATACACCGGAACAAATAAGGCTATGCGCATTTTGTATCTCTACCAGTATTTCGGTACGCCTCGCGGCGGATGGAGCACGCGCGCCTACGAGCATGCCCGGCGCTGGGTGCGGGCCGGGCATGAGGTGTGCATCATCAGCAGCCTGTACGACAAAAGCGACCTCACCGCCCGGGGGCTGTGGACGCAGCACCGGATCGAAGGCATACGGGTGTATGCGCTCAACCTGAAGCTCTCGAACAAGCACGGAATAGTTCGGCGGTTGTACAGCTTCGTGGCCTATGCGGTGGCGGCCACCGGGCTGGGTTTATTCCTGCGGGCCGACCTCATCCTGGCCTCCTCCGGACCCATCACGGTGGGCATGCCGGCCCTGATCCTGCGTGGCCTGAAGGGTTGCCCGCTGGTCTTTGAGGTGCGCGATCTGTGGCCACAGGGAGCCATAGCCCTGGGCATACTTCGGGGAGCGGTATGGCAGAGGCTCGCTTACGCGTTCGAGGGTTGGTGCTACCGGGCCTCCAGCCTGGTGGTGAGCTGTTCGGAGGGGACGCGACGATCCATTGCCGAGCGCTATCCCGGCCTTCGGGTTCTGACCATTCCCAATGCTGCCGACCTGGAGGTGTTCCGCTACCGGCAGCCGGCTTCGAACGGTGTGCAGGCCTACCGCGGAAAGGCGCTGTTTGTGTACGCCGGCACCCTGGGGCTGATCGACCACTGTATGCACATCCTGGCAGCGGCGGCGCACCTTTGCGATCCGCGCATTCACATCCTGCTGATCGGCGACGGCCGGGAACGGGCGCAGCTGCAGGCCTACGCCCGGAGCCGGGGCCTGGGCAACGTCACCTTTGCCGGCCAGCTGCCCAAATCGGAGGTGGCGGGATACCTGCGCGAAGCCACGGCGGCCCTGCTCACAGTGCTGCCCATCCCCTTTATGGATCACTGCTCGCCGAATAAGCTGTTCGATGCGTTCGCGGCGGGGGTGCCCGTCATTCAGAACAGCCAGGGCTGGATCCGGGAGCTGATCGCGCGGGAGGAGTGCGGCATTACCGTTCCACGGCGGGATAGCCGGGCGCTTGCCCGGGCCATGACCCGCCTGGCGGAGGAGCCGGCCACCCGGGATCATCTGGCCGCCCAGGCTGCCCGCCTGGGTAGAACGCGCTTCAATCGAGACCGACTGGCCTGGCGTCTGTTGCGGGCTATGGAAGATCTGGGCTGAACATGTGGATCCCTTTTGAACTCGACCGGTTTATCGGCCAGCAGGTCACCTGCCGGCCAACGTCCCTCTTCCAGGGGGAAATGGATGACCATGCGCTTCTGTTGGCGGAGCGCATCCGGGGGCGTCGGGTGCTGGTCACGGGCGGGGCCGGCACCATCGGCCGGGCCTTTATCCGGGCGTTGCTGCGCTTTCGGCCGGCAGCCTTGGTAGTGGTGGATCGCAGCGAGAACGGACTGGCGGAACTGGTCCGGGACCTGCGCTCTACGGCCGGGCAATACATACCACCATTGTTCTGCCTGCTCCCACTGGATGTGGGCGGGCCGGTCTTTCCCAAGCTGCTGGCCCGGTCGGCCCCGTTTGGCATCGTGGCCCACTTTGCGGCTTACAAGCACGTGCGCAGTGCGAAGGACGCATTTTCCACGGAGGCTCTGCTGCGCAACAACGTCCTGGCTACGCACCGCCTGCTGGAGGGGCTGCTGGACCGGCCACCGCAGCATTTTTTTGCCGTAAGCACCGACAAGGCCGCCCAGCCTGCAAATGCGATGGGGGCCAGCAAGAGACTCATGGAGGATCTCTTGCTGGCCTATGCCGGTAAGCTGAACGTGTGCAGTGCCCGCTTTGCCAATGTAGCTTTCAGCCAGGGCTCCCTGCCCGATGCCTTCCTGCAGCGCCTGGCCCTTCGGCAACCCCTGTCGGCTCCACGGGACGTGCGGCGGTATTTTCTCTCGCCCCGCGAGGCCGGGCAGCTCTGCCTGCTGAGCTGCCTGCTGGCTGCGCCGGGCGAGCGCTTTTTCCCGAAGTTGGAGCGGAAGAGCCTCCTTTCCTTTGCCACCCTGGCCGAGCGCCTGCTGGCGCACCTGGGCCTGGAGGCCCGCCCCTGTGCTACCGAGGAGGAGGCCCGGCAGCTCGCCGCCCGCTGGCAGCCCGGCCAAAAAACCTATCCCGTGTATTTCTTCGATTCGGATACCGAGGGCGAAAAGGCGGAGGAGGTGTTCCGGGGGCCGGCGGAGAAAGTGGAATGGGAGCGCTTTGCCCACATTGGGGTGCTGCCCCCTCCAGGTGAGCCCGATTATGCGGGCATGCAGGGCTGTATTCAGCGGTTGGAGGCCTTGCTGGACCGGCCAAACCCTCGCAAGGAAGAGTTGCTGGAGGCCCTGCAGGAGCGCGTTCCTGCCTTCACTCATCGCGTGCGGGGCAGGCAGCTGGACGAGCGGATGTGAAGGGAGTCTTTAAAGATCCCGTTTGCAGGAAGTTGCAAGCTAAGCTCAAGCCATTGAAATGTTCACTTTTGATGGATTCCTCACCAACTTTGGAGGTTTTGGGTAACCTTCTTCATAGCACTCCACTCGTTGTTGTTCTTTTTTGTCTTGACACAAAAAAGAACCAAAAAAAGTCAAGGCTGTGAAGCCTGTTGGACAGCTCTAAGGCTTGGCCAGGCTACGCGGCCCAAACTCGCCCTGACCAAGCAAAGCTTGTCAGGACTCAGACATGGGCCGCTGGCACAAGTCCGCCCACCTGCCCTTCGCCAAGAGCTGTTGCCCAACACCCTTCAAGGCCGGACTTTAGGCAAGCAGAAAACGACGGCGCATAATCCTCAATGAAGCATCGGCCTCGCAATCGGTCGGCACAGCATGCATATCGTAGCACAAGCTTCCTGGAGTGGAAAGGGCTAATGGTTGACCTCTCCTCAGAGAAGGGCAGCGAGCACCCACTCTTGGTAATTTTTTATAATCCGTTTTTGGGAATAGCGGATAGGGAGGGAAAGAGCGGATGTGAAAAATCGTTTATCTTAGGGTGCCCCCACCTTTTAAAGCGTCTCAAAAACAGATTGCGATGAAAACCCTGTTCCGCTATTTGCCGGTCCTGTTCCTGGTGGCCGTACTTCCCTTTGGTCTGCTTTCCTGCGAAGATGAATCCACCCAGCTCTGCCCGGGTGTGGAGTTCGATATTGACGTCTTCGTGGAGGAAGTGAGCAAACGCATGAACGACCCGGCCAACCCGGTATCGGGCTACCAGTTTATCGTCAACCGCAACGGCAACCTGTACCACGATGAGGCCGGGGGCGTATCCGTACACGCCAACGATCCCAACGGCCCCATCGCCATGACGGTGGATACGCGTATGAATGTAGCCTCGGTGAGCAAGTTCATCGGCACGATCGCCCTTATGCAGGTCCTGGAAGAGGAAGGCATCAGCCTGCAGGACAACGTCATCGACCACTTGCCGCCCAGCTTTCAGGCAGCCGCCCATCCCGATTTCAGCGACATTGGCAATCAGGCCTACCTCACCTTCGAGAAACTGCTGACCATGGAGACGGCCATTGCTTTTCCGGGCTCCACGCCGCCCTCAGGCGATATGCAGACGGAAGCCCAGATGCTGCAGGCCTTGTCGAACCGGCCGGATGTGAACCGGGAGGGCACCTATCAGAACGGCAACTTCACCCTCATCCGCGTACTGATCGGCGAGCTGGTATACGACCTGGTGGATACGACCGCCGACTACAGCACGGCCTGCACGGACAAATACTTCGAATACATCAAGGAGAACATCTTTGACCCCCTGGGCATCTACCCGCCCATGAGCGCGCAGAGCGTGGACCTCTACTACGACGTGACCGTTTATACCCTTGGCTATCGCTTTCCCTTTGACGAGAACTGGATGCATCCCGTCGACGGCAGCCTGGGCTGGGCCCACTACAGCAACCCCTACCGCAACGGCGGCTCGGGCGGCCTTATCCTGTCGAGTATGGACATTGCCAAGGTGGCGGCCTTTTTCCGGCACGACCCCAACGAGACCATCATTTCCGAGACCCAGCGCAACCGCATTCTGGAGCTGGAGCTGGGGCTGACCGAGTCCATTTCCAATACGGCAGGCACGCAGCGCTTCCAGTCGAAGGGCGGCACGCGCGGCCCGGAGAACGAACCGGGGCGGCGTGCGCTGTACTCCAACCTCATGTTCTTCCCCAACGGCATCGAGGCGGTGCTGATGACGAATTGCCGCCTGTCCACCCTGCGCACCATTTTGCGCGATAGCTATGAGGCGGCTTTCGTGAATCCGTGCTGATCGGTTTTTCCGCGGAAAGCGGTAAGGCGTCGGGGGTTGTTTAGGGGCCTCGCCCTTGATCAAATAGCTGGCCAATTATGGTTTACCCATGCGTCAAGCGCCTGTTTGACCTGTTAGCTGCCGGGGCCTTGTTGTTGCTCCTGCTCCCTCTTCTGCTGCCGCTCATGCTGCTGCTGCGGCTGACCGCCGAGGGGGAGGTGTTTTACTTCCAGCGGCGCATCGGCAGAAACGGAGCGCCTTTCTACATCTGGAAGTTCGCCACCATGCTAAAGGACAGCCCGAACATGGGCGCGGGCACCATCACGCTGCGGAACGATCCGCGGGTGACGCCGGTGGGGCGCTTCCTGCGCAAGACCAAGATCAATGAGCTGCCCCAGCTGGTGAATGTGTTGCGCGGGGATATGAGCTTCGTCGGACCACGGCCACTGGTGGAGCGGGCCTTCCGGGCCTACCCGCCGGAGGTGCAGGCGCGGATCAGTAAGGTGCGGCCCGGGATCACGGGGGTGGGAGCCATTGTGTTCCGGGACGAGGAAAAGTGGATCTCCCGGTCGGATAGGGCGCCGAGTGCCTTTTACGACAAACACATTGCACCCTACAAAGGCGAGCTTGAAATGTGGTACCTGGAGCGGCGCAGTTTCCGCCTAGACCTCTTGCTATTTATGATCACGATTTGGGTGGTCTTTCACCCTCGCTCGGAGGCGGTATTCCGGGTGTTTTCATCATTACCCCAAAGGCCGGATTTTTTAACCGCGAAGGCCACTAAGGATCACGAAGAAACGCTATGAGCAGATATCTTGAAGCGATCGGGAAAAACATTTTGGATGCATCTTTTAAAGTGCATTCAAACCTGGGTCCCGGTCTATTGGAGTCCGCCTACCAGTTTTGCCTAGCTTACGAACTCAATAAAATGAACATTTCAGTGGAGGTGGAAAAGGCACTTCCACTAGAAGCCATCTCAATAATATCCTTTGGCCTGCAAACGGATCTTTTGGCACCAGATTTCGTTACAAAAAGCGTCACGTAGCTGGGGCTATGCTCCGTTTTTGCGCCTCATCTGGTACCAAAATCTCTCATTTTCGCCATCAAAAACATTTTTGAGATGGCTTCTAAGTACAAACCCATAAAAAATGTAGGGTTTTAAAAAGTTGATACCTTGAAGGTATGAAACCCATTTTACTTCAACTGAGTGAAGAAGAGTTGAGCTCTTTAGCCAAGGTATATCGGCAAACCAAAGAAGCCCGGATCCGGACACGTGCCCAGATCATACTTCTCAATGCTGAGCAGGGCCTGGTCTCAAGTGCTATTGCTCGAATTGTACGAATGGAGGAGGTAAGCGTTCAGCGTATTTTGCATAGATATGAGGCCAAAGGCATTGAAGGTCTGAAGGATGAACCTCGCCCTGGACGTCCACGCAAAATGACCGAAGACTACCTTGGAAAACTGCTGGGTACAGTAAGACGTAGACCTCGATCCCTTGGACTGGACTTTTCGATCTGGACACTCGACTACTTGCGGGACTATATGGCCAAACAGACAGGTATAGTACTGGCCCGTGAGACGATTCGACGGCACTTGAAGGCCAACGGGATCACCTTCAGTCGTCCTCAGCATACAATCAGTAGTCCTGATCCTGACTACGAAGTCAAAAAAAAGCGATCGAAAAGGCCAGGGAAGAAGTAGGAATCCAGGATTTGTTCTTTTATGCTGACGAGTTTAACGTGAGTTGGCAGCCGACCTTGCGGTGTATGTGGAGTCCCAAAGGGCAACAGATCATGATCCGCACTCCCGGGAAACCAGCGAAACACTATGGGATTGGTGCTGTGAACTATCATACGGGAGAGAACCTGGTTATTTTTCGCAAACACAAAAAGCGTATACAAATAGCTGAGTTTCTCCGAATGCTGTTGGCGAAAAACCCTGGAAAACGGATTACTGTGGCCTGGGACAATGTTTACACCCATAAAGATGGGGAAGTCGAACAAGTGGAGCTTGAATTTCCAAACCGACTCAAACTTCTTTATCTACCGACTTACAGTCCATGGTTAAATCCCATTGAAATGTTGTGGAGACATTATCGACGGGAAGTAACTCATTGTGAATTATTTCACACCCCACAAAAACTAATTGAAGCATCAGAACGCTTCTTCGAATCGTATAACACGAAACCAGCAAAAACCCTTTCAATTATCGGGGCTTATACTGCATAATTTTGAAGTTTGTACTTAGAAGCCATCTCAAAAGCAATGAAGG